>JAYTGM010000392.1:0-4215 GCA_043733425.1 Terriglobia bacterium | reverse complement strand
CCGCTGCCGCTGAAAGGTTCGACAACACCACTACCCCCGTCCGGCTCTTGGGGTCAAAACCCATGTAAGTGCGGTATCCGCCTGTGCCTCCGTTGTGCCAGATGATCGAATTTCCGTTCTTCGTTTGAATAAACCAGTTATAGGCAATCTCCATATCGGGGTCGCCGGCAGGACGCCGAATCGAGATCTCCGCGGCCATTGCGGAAGCAAGTGGCGTCTTGATCAGCCCAAGATTGGCACCAAGGAATGTCAGCATATCGTTAGCGCTGGACCGCAAACCCCCGGCCCCCGCCAGCACCGCGATATCCCAATTGGCCACCGCGTTCAGATTAGGGCCGTGCCCTACAGCGAGGCGCGCCTTCATCTCCGGCGACAACGTAATTCCAGTGCTCTTCATTTCAAGCGGACCCAACACGCGCGCTTTAACCAGCGCTTCGTAATCCATGCCCGCGCGCAAACTCAGCGCCTGCCCCAACAGCCCCACACCCAGATTCGAATACTCAAACTGAGCCCCGATATCGCGCGTCAGCGTATAGCCCGATAGGAATTCGTAAAGCCGATCCGGAGTGTAATCCGCGTACGGATTCGATTCGTCTTTTGGCTTAAAATTGTTCGGCATCCGCGGCAACCCGGAACTGTGCGTCGCCAGATCCTGCAGAGTAATCTTCTGGCCATTCCGCTCCGGCACCTTCACGGTCGCCGGCAGATACTTCGCAACAGGATCGGTCACCGCCACCTCGCCCTTCTGCACCATATCCATCAACACCAGCGAAGTGAATACTTTCGTCATCGAGCCAATCTCGAAGACAGTGTCGCCGTTCAGCGGACGCTTATCGTTCTTAGCCAAGCCGCCGTAAGCGATCACCCGGCGGCCTTTTGGCTCGATCACCCCGACGACCATGCCGACGCCCAGATTCTCCGGCCCCACGCGGGCGGCAAGGATGTCACGGATCTCCATGTCGGGCGGTACCGCGGAACCCGCGCCAGTCTGCGTGGACACCGTGACTACGGCAATTGCAATAAACCCGATAAATTTTTTCATGATCGTCTGTTCTCCCGCTCAATGTCTTGTAATACGTCAATCTCGCGTCGGAGATCGCGCTGTTCTCGCGCCCTGATGACCAGAAACGCGACCGCCCACCCGACGGAGAGAATTTCGAAGGGTATCGCATTCGGGAAAATTTTCCCGCCGGCAAGCATCGCCAACGTCAGAATGAACGTACCAATGGCCAGGATCACGGGCCCGAAAATCCACACCAGCGCACCACGAAGATAATCGCGCCGGCGCTCGATCTCACTCTGGTAAAACTTGAGACCGGCGCTGAAACCTGCATCTACGGGCATCACGCCTGACCACTTTCCCCGATTCAGAAGATAGACTCCACAGAGGCTCCAGACAATCGCGAACGCGAACAACGAATGCAATATTTCCTGCAACGAACGGAACTGTCTTATCGCAAAGGCATACAAAAGAGCAATCACCAGCGGCATCGTGAAGGCTCCCAGAAGTTGACGGCGCGTCTTGGCGCGAAGTTCCCGCGCTTTCTGGTGAATCGTTGCCAAAGTCATTGTCGATTTCTCCGCTGCTTGGTTTTGCCAGATTGTTCTTGGATCGTCGTCACGGAATTTATCGCCCATCGTTTCCTCCAGAATGGAACTGCTTCGCAAGCATGTTCTTGATCCGATGAATCCTCATCGCTACGTTACCCGGAGACAATCCAGTAATTTCTCCAATAGATATCGCATCCAGGTCTTCCAGATAAGAGACGATGACCTGGCGGTCGAGCGGCTTGAGGCGCTGAATTAAAGCTGACAAGCGGCCCAGATTGATACGCCTGTTTTCATCCACCCTTGCCTCGGCTTGATGCGGGAGCATTTCGAGCTCCTCCAAACTCACCAGCTTCGAAAAGATCCGGCGTTCCCGTATCACATGAGAGGCAGCGACATGATGGGCGACGCGATAGATCCAGGTTCGTAAAGAACAGCGGCCATCAAAGCGCTTGACACTCCTCCACAATTGAAAATGAATCTCCTGGCGCAAGTCGCGGCGTTTGTCCGGGTTAGCTTCGTAGGCGCTGGCGAGTCGCTCCAAGGAGGGGCCATATTGAGTAATACAATCCCGGTATAAATCATCCTGATTCCCTGGCTCTGTGGAGTTGAACTCCATTCCGCTCACACTTGAGGTAGTCATCGGGAATGAAACTATCTAACATGTCTGCGTGAAAATATTCAGGCGCTTCATTCTCGCTTCCATTGAACGAAAGGTTTTCGCACCGCTACAATCCGTGGGCGATTAATCGGCCTTGTTAGAGAGACGTGACTTTTCTCCCTCATCGTTCGGCTCCGACCACTCGACGTTACCGTCATCAGCGATGTAGCAATCCAGCGAAGTTGGCGTAGTGCATATCAATAATGTCTCGATGGAATTAGTTCGGGGAGATTACTCCCGATGAACGCGCTTGGGTCTGCCGACTCAATCCGAGAAGCCAACCGGAAGCCGATGACAAGTTATCTTGCGCGTCTTCACAGTGATGAGAGCCCCGCGCCGGAGATCGGAATCGAAGTCCAAGAGCACACGCTGCACAACTTCAGCGACCTCGGGGCCGCCCAGCCCTTGCAGTCGCAGCCGAATCACGGAAGGCCGACTCGCGCCGGAAACAGCCAAAATTGCATGGAAGTCAGCGTCCAGGGTGATCACGACCGCATTCAGTTTCAACGAGAACGCGAGTATCTCGTCGTCGGCGGCACTGTGCATCCCAACCTCGCCCACGTGCACGCATTCATGTCCTTAGATTGCGTAAGCAGGATGCTGCATCTCTCGAAAGCCCCTGATCAAGGACCAAGCGCATACGGGCTCGTCAGGCCGCAGTGCTTTCCGTCGCTCGGTCCTCGAGACTGGCGGCGGCGAACGCGAGAGCCTGCCGAATATCCTCGGCCTCTAATTCAGGATAGTTCCGCAGAAGGTCGTTCCTATCCGGATAAAGCGCGACCGCTTCCACCACGCGGCGCAAAGTCAGCCTCATCCCTCGAATGCAGGGCTGCCCATTCATCTGGTTCGGGTTCCATGTTACGCGGTCGAAGTGCTCCATCCTTCCAGTTTGATATTTTTTAGGGAGGCCTGCGCTCCATCGAAGACCGGTAGACTCGGATTGATCCTTATAAACGCTCTTGCGTTCGGCTAACCCCGGATCATCGGCAGCCCGGACATCAATTTTTACCTTTCGACCCAGTTGTAGCCCAAGCGTTTTCCCAGTCCCAGATCTTTCAACTTTTTTTCATCCTCTATCTTCTTCCACTTACGCTTTTTCTCCCCCACCCAGCGCCCTTCTCTATGCTCCCCTAAACCCGAGGGCACCACAAAATGAGCACCAGCGCAAAACAGATTTTCGCAAACCAGCAAAACTCTGAAAAATCCACCGGTCCCACCACCGCCGAAGGTAAGAAGATTGTCTCCCTAAACGCACTCCGCCACGGCTTAACCAGTCAGCTAGTCGTCCTGCCGAACGAAGATCACGGCCGCTACGTCCGTTTCAGCGGCGCCCTGAATCTCGATCTCAAACCGCAAGGCACAGTAGAAAAAATGCTGGCGCAGACCATCTGTGATACACAATGGCGCTTAGAACGCGGCCGCGCCATGGAAGCCACCATCCTCGCCATGGGCCATCTCGAAGCGCAACCAGACCACATCGCCGACTTAGAAATCCGCGATGTCCAGACCGCCATGATCGAAGCCAACGCCTGGGAGCGCCACGAGCGAACGCTCCACAACATCCACTTACAGGAAGCGCGCCTGAACCGCACTCTCTACAAGGCCATGGCCGAACTCCGCGAGCACCAAGGCCGCCGCAAAAAGGAGGCGCAGAGCCAGCTCGATGACGCCGTCGCCGCCTTCAACTATCACAAACAAAACCACCTAACCTTCACGCCTTCCGAATTCGGCTTTGTTTTTACAACCTCTGAACTCCGTCAGGCCGCACTCCGCCAACAATGGAGAAAACCGATCAAATAACACCAACAATCATGCAAAATCAGCGTTAGTCATCACGTTGCCAGTGTTGTCGCAAACCAGATTTGCAGCGAATTCATAAAACTGTTTAGAGTCGTTGATTCGGAAAGTGTAGTCGCTTTTTATTAGTCAACAAAGGCGTCGTAGCTGAATTGTTCCTGCGCAACGCATTGCAAAAACGCGGTTCTCGCAAAATCCGCACAATTGGT
>JAYTGM010000391.1:0-4228 GCA_043733425.1 Terriglobia bacterium | reverse complement strand
TGCTGAAGCGGTGCTTACCGCAGCGCAGGTGGGCCTATCGCAGCAGGCCACTAATGACACAGAGCCGCCAGGCCCTGATTTACAAATCCTTCACTCTGCTTTTCTGATCTAGATTTCTCCTGCAGTCGCGTTGTTTTGACGCGTGCCGTTGCACGTCTGTCCTCACAAACCAATGCACTAAAGGAGAAACAAACTATGCAGTACTTACGTGCGCATCTGACGATGATTGTTATCGGATCGGCAGTGGCGTGCTCCTCGATTGCCGCGGATCATGGCCCGGTATTTGGACTGGCGACTCCGACGAACCCGAAAGGGGGATGGAGTTTCGACCTGGGCGTGAATGGCCGTGGCACCACCGCGTCCACTCTGGAAGCCGAACTTTCGTATGGCCTTACGCAGAATATTAAACTCGCTATTTCCGGGCCGGTGGTGATTCGGGCGGACCCATATCCGCGGTCTTCCGTAACAACTAATACTCCGATCAGTGGAGACTTCAGCGGTCTGGCCTGGTGGCGGTTCCAACGCAAGGATCTGGCGGGCAAACGGATTGAAAGCACTGCTGTCGCGGGTGTCTTGCTGCCTGGTCCGCAAGAGGAGACCGGCCTTTACAAAGGTCTGAACAGTGGACCCGGATATCTGGTGGGTGCGGTGACAGGCGTTGCGTCGCGCAGCCAGTATGTGTGGGTTGGGTCGAGTTATCAGAGGTATGCGGAACGCAAGGGGGACCGCCGCCCCGATCTGCTTTCTTACACCGCGGTCTATGGCTTCCGCCCGCTTTCCTGGCGGACGGATTATCCGCGCTGGGATTGGCGGATTTTCGGCGAAACAACCGCAGAACTCACCGGCGGCATTCAGCGCAAGTATCTGGATGTACCCGGCACCACCGCGCGACAGATATTTGCAGGGCCCAGCGTGCTGGGCGTGTATCGAGCCATTGGAGTTGAAGCCGGAATCCAGTTTCCGGTGTATCGCGATGCGGGGCCGCTCTTCCCTAAAGAGCGTTACCGCTTTGCTGTGAACTTCGCTTACTTTTTCTAAAAAGGATTTTATGATGCAAAAACGATTACTGCTTCTGACTTGCGTTGCCATGACCGCCGCATTGCCGGGCCGCGCCGAATTGCTTCAGGTGGATCTTTCCATCTTTGGCATGGATTGAATGACCTGCGCCCACGTCGTGGACGTGGCACTGAAGAAAACAGCAGGTGTGGACACCGTGGAAGTGAGTTTGAATAAAGGGCTCGCCACGGTGAAGTTGAAGCCGGGCAACACCGTTTCTGTTCCGCAGCTTTGGGAGCTGATTCATCAGAAAGGCTACACGCCAAAGGCAACGGATGTCACGGTGAAGGGCGAACTGGAGAGTGTCTCCGGCAAGCTGCAGTTGAAGGTGACTGGCACGAAGGATGTGCTGCCCCTGAGCGCGGATGCGAAGGCTCCAGCGGGTTTTGCGGAAGCAAAAAATCGCGTGGGCCAGACCGTAACACTGCAAGGCGTGATGTTACCGGACAAAAATTTGAAAATTGTTGTCCCGCTACAAGTAGGGCAGGTGAAAAAATGATCACAACAACGTTACAACCGGCAGCGCGCACGGGCGCGCTCAGTTACTTCTCGCTATTTACATCACTCGGGACGTTGCTGTGCTGCGCGTTGCCTTCATTGCTGGTGCTGTTCGGTCTAGGTGCTACGGTAGCGTCCGTGCTCTCTGAGGCGCCTTGGCTAGTTAGCTTGTCGCATCATAAGCTGTGGGTGTTTCTGATATCAGGAGTGTTGATTGGAAGCAACTTCGTCTACCTATATTGGTTAGCTCCGAAGCTTCAGGCCAGGAACGGGTCGTGCGATCCCGGTGATCCTGCGGCCTGCCAGACGGCCAGCCGCTTCAGCCGGATTATACTTTGGTGCTCTGCAATCATCTACCTGATTGGCTGCTTTAGCGCCTTCCTGCTGGGGCCGATTCTGATATACTTCGATTCGTAAATTTTAGGCAGCTTCCCCTGGGGCGAGGAACAAGTTTCGCTCCAGGCCATGCTGGCGCGTGTATAGATCGAAGTAGCGGCCGGCCGCGGCGTAAAGCTCCGCATGTGTGCCACGCTCGGCAATGCGCCCGCCTTCAATCACCAAAATCTGATCCGCGCGCCGGATGGTGCTGAGCCTGTGGGCGATCACGAAAGTAGTGCGGCCTTGCATGAGAAATGAGAGGCCTTCTTGGATGAGTGCTTCGGATTCGGAATCGAGGCTGGATGTTGCTTCGTCCAGAATCAGGATGCGCGGGTCAGCTAAAATAGCGCGGGCGATGGAGACGCGCTGGCGCTGCCCGCCCGAGAGCTTCACGCCGCGTTCGCCGACGATGGTCTCGTAGCCTTCGGCAAATCGGCTGACGAACTCATCCACGTTTGCGATGCGGCAGGCTTCACGAATTTGCGCTTCCGTGGCGAGAGGCCGGGAGAATGAAACGTTGTCGCGAATGGTTCCATCGAAGAGGAACGATTCCTGCAGCACGACGCCAAGCTGACTCCGGAACGACGCGAGGTTGACGCGTGAAAGGTCTGTCTCATCGATCCACACGGTTCCCTCGTCGGGCGTATTGAAGGCGGTGATCAAGCTGATGATGGTGGACTTTCCAGAGCCGGAAGACCCCACCAGCGCCGTCACCGTTCCCGGTGCGGATTCGAAAGACACTTCGTGGAGCACGGGCTTTCCTTTTTCGTATGAGAAGTTCACATCCTCAAAACGCACGCGGCCTTGCAGTTCGGGAACAATTAAAGTGCGGCGCGGATCTTTATCTTCCTGCTGTTCGCTCAACACCTCGCGGGTGCGCTCCAGGCCAGCCAGCGCCTCGCTCAACTGGGTACCGATGGCGACAATTTGAAACACCGGCGCGACCAGCAGCGCCAGGAACGCTGTGTACTTGAAGAAGTCTCCCAGGCTAAGCGTTCCCGCAAGAATTTGCCGCCCGCCAATGTACATGACCAGCGAACTCACGATGCCCAGCAGCAAAGTTGCGGAAAGCGTCATGAAGGAAATGGAGCCGAGCGTCTTAAGTACGTTATCCAGCAGCCGCGCGATGCCCTGGGCAAAGACGGATTCTTCCCGCTCTTCGGCATGGTAGCCCTTCACCACGCGAATGCCGCCCAGAAATTCCGTAAGCCGACCGGTTACGTCAGCCGTGATCTTGCCACGCTCTTTGAAGATGGGACGGATCTTGCTTATGGCGCGCTGCAGAAAAAATCCGAAGCTGAGAACCAGCACCAGAGCGAGCGCCGTCATGCGCGCGCTAATGGTCATGAGAATTACAAAGGAAATAATTGCGGTGAGAATGCCGCCTGCAAATTCCACCAGACCTGTGCCAATCAGGTTGCGGATGCCTTCGACGTCGCTCATGATGCGGGAGACCAGCGTGCCGGAACGGTTTGCGTCGAAGTACGCAACGGGCAAGCGGCCAATGTGGGCCTGCACTTTTTGCCGAAGCTCCGCAATCAGTTTTTGTGCGGCGACCGAGAGCAGTTGAGTGAGCGAATACGAAGTAATCCCCTGAATGACAGTTGCGCCTAAGACAATCAAGATGAGCGGCAGCAGCAGTTGGACCTGCTTTTTGCCGACCACGTCATCTACCAGATACTTGGTAGAGGCGGGCAGCACCAGCCCTGAAACCCGATTGATCACCATGAGCACGAAGCCTATCGCAAGGATGCGGCGCCGCGGAGCCATCAACTCCCATACTTCGGGAAGCATTGTTTTCAGGTGCGCCACACCGGCGGGCTTGTTTGTGGCAGTTGTCATAAGCTCTCTGATGATTGTGGGGGCATTCGGGTTCGGGCCGCGAATACTTGCGTGGAACCAATTTGCGCCAGCGGTGCAGCGAAGGCTGGAACAGCAGGGTGTGACCGTTTCAAATTTTGAGGATTGGCGCCAGGGAATTGCGAAACGGACGGAGCAGCGTGAGCGTGATGGCGAGGGCGACCACCTGGTCCACTACGCCCTGCTTTCGCGGAGTTTTACCGACCTGCCGCCGATTGAGCCCGCGTTAAGCGCCAAGCAGTTTGTGGAGAGTGGAGCGATCCCGAAAGACGCTTTGGCCAGGATGCGCGCGTTTCAAGCGGCACTTCAAAAAGACAATCTTGCCCTTCGCCTGGAAGAAATGCGGGACATTGCCGCAGGCCGGGATTTTGGGGCTGAGTATGGGCGGGCGATGCGCTTTCTCTACGCCAAGGAATTTGAACACCAATCGAGCTAC
>JAYTGM010000390.1:0-4231 GCA_043733425.1 Terriglobia bacterium | reverse complement strand
AACCACGCTGCGGGACGTTTCAGTAGGCGCTTGAGCAAAGCTCACGCACGGAGTCAACAGGAATAGGGTGAGAGCGATTCGCATAGACAGATCATACATGGAAATTGCTCGCTAAAGGACGGTTCAGTTCCGTGCACCATTTAGCTGGATCGGGTCCTGATTCCGGTCCAATCAAATAGAATTCCCAAAGGTCTGGTTCTGGTGTGTGGCCGTTCGCCGCAATCCAAGTCCCGAACTCTCCCCACGCGGCGCCGAGCCCTTCATAGCCGCCATGGTAAAAAGTCCGCGCAATGGTTGTGCTGGGCAATTCAGAAGGTACAACGCGGCCTCTTTCTGTTACCGGCTGATTCACCAGGACGCCGATTTCAAAATCGAAAATGCCTGGTTCCATCCGGAAATAATGTGAAAAAACCGGTCCCGCGGGCGCGATGCCTTGTTGCGAAACCGCTGCTAGTAATTCTTTTATGCCGGGGCCCATTATGTTCCGGATCTCTTCCCGGGAATCTGAAAGCGAATCACCGCGGTAAGTGTCGCAGGGCTCTGAGTAACTTCAGGTACGTCGATCATCGATAGCGGTATCTCCTGCTTGTTAGTCGAATGACGGAACAAACATTCGACCGGCTTACGCCAGTGCGAGATTTAAATTCTCAATCGCTTCATCGATTTCAGACGTGTTCTTGTAACCCACAGTTACACAGTCCACGCCGGCGTTCTGGAACGCGAATTTCATGGCGGCTTGGCGGTCCGCGCGCTGCGTGAACCTGCCTTCACCCACCAGCTTCATACTGATCACGCCCATCCCCTCTTTCCGTACCTGCTTGACGTGCGTCACCACTTCGCCCACGTTTCCCGGCCCGCTCGTGTTGTAATCTTCAGCGTCCATCGCCGTGCCTTTATGGTTCACCCTGATCATTGCCACGTCCAGCCACTTGTTGCCGGGAACCTGCCGCAGCGCGGGAAGCCCATGCACTGAAGCCCCGTGTTTCACGACAGCCTTGCGCGATTGAGCCTCCATGATCCCGTCCTGCCAGCGTGAGCTATCCGTGGGCCATGAAGCTACATGCTGCCAATGCAACAGCATGATGTCGAAATAATCGGTATTCGCCAGCTTACGCAGCTCATCGATCTTTTCGCGCGGATCCACGCCATCGTGCGTGGTCACTTTAGACATCAGACGGTATGTATCGCGCGGTATGCCCTTTAAAGCCACCCCGAGCATCTTGTGCATCTCGCCATAACTTTCAGCGGTTTCGAAGAAGCGGATTCCGTGGTCGTAAGCGTACCGGACCAGCGTGGTGAATTGTTCCTGCCCAAGCTCTCGCTGCACGCGACCGCTAGAGGTGCCGGTCCCGAAGGCGAGCCGGGTTACCTTCACACCGGAGTTACCAAGAGTTACCCAATCCGTCGCCTTACCGCCCGTGGCGAGCAAGGGCATGCTGCCAGCGGACGCGAGCGCTCCGGCGGCAAAGCTGGTTTTCAAGAAATTCCGTCTGGAGCAATAAGCCATTTTGGTTCTCCAATGGGACGAATCGTATCACGAGTGTCTACTATTTATTTCTATTCATGCGATAAGTCTTTTCCTCTGCAACCTTCAAAACCCGGTAAACGTCCTTCAACAACATGCGAATTGCATTGCTCTTTGTTTGCGGAGTGCTGGCTTGGGGACAGGACACGGCCCCCGCCGTCTTCCGGAGCGACGTAGCTTTGCTCCGCGTGGACGTGCAGGCACTCGACCGCGATAACAAACCTATCACCGGGCTCCGTGAAACGGATTTCGTCCTTACCGAATCTGGTAAATCCCAGCAAATCCGCAACTTCCAGAGCGAAAATATGCCGCTGGACGTGGTGCTGCTTTTTGACGTAAGCCGCAGCATGCGTCCGCACGTGGAGCGGATTGTAAGTGCGGCTCATCAGGCACTGAGGGTTTTAGGTAAAGATGACCGCGTCGCGATTATGGTTTTCGACCGTAATTCCAAGGTCCGGCTTCCCTTCCGTTCGAACTTGGACGACGTGGAACGCGAGTTGGACGCAACAGTAAAAAAAGAGCGTTTCGACGGCGGCACCGATATCACGCGGGCCGTTTTTGATGCAGCGAATTATGTGGGCCGCGACGCGCGCCCTACCGCGAGGCGGGCAATCGTGATCCTGACAGACGATCAGACCGAGAGTGCACGTGAAAGAAACGATATAGGGGTGGGCCGTGCTCTTGCGAAAGCCGACGCCGTCCTCAGTCTGCTACTTGCTCCGAACGCGATGGATTTTAACCAGAGGGGCAGTCGCGGTTCCGGGCAGGATCCCGGGATGGGCCGGGGGCGCGGCGGCCGGGGTGGCGGCATGGGCGGCGGCCCTTTAGGCGGGATTTGGGGCCCTACCATCCCGGGCCAACGTTATCCGCAAGGAGGCAATAGCGGCGGTCAAGGCGGGAATGGTCCCTATGGCACAGGCAACGCGCGGACTAAATCCGCGGGAACGCCGGAGATTGCGAGAGCATCCGGCGGCGACGATTTCAGTGTGGACGACGCCAGTGCTCTTGAAACAACTCTGAACCGGTTGCGACAGCGCTACGCGCTCCATTTCAATAGTCCGGACACGCCGCGCGCGATTGACGTGCAACTGACGGAAGCAGCAGCCAGGCGTTACCCGAACGCCGAATTGAGGTTCCGCCGTGTGTCTTCCGGGAATGACTCGTCGTCCCGGGAACCGGTTTCGGTGAGCCGAACTGCGCCAGCCCGGCCAACTCAGCGTGCCAATAGTTCAGAGGAGACCGAATCGCCTCGGCCACGGCGGCGCCCAGCCGTGAGTGAGGGAGGCGGTCCAGCCGGACCTGTAATTCAACCCGAGCCGCCGCCTGTTTTTTAATAATGCCGAGTAGCGGCTTCCTGGCCGCTGGTTTCGATCGGGGTTCACGTTACTATTGTTGAGATCAAAATCGGAGCCGAAATTAGTGAATCAGGAACGAGCAGCAATCGCAAAAAGACTGGGGATTGTCGCGGTCGCGCTGTTGTTGGTAGTTGCAGTGGTGTACTTTATCTACTCCCCCAAGGAGCAGCCAGTTGTCGCCAAGCTGTATCCAACGGGCCAAAAGAAAGCGATCGCGGCGGTGTTTCGCGAAGGGAAGTGGGCAGTGGATTCGAACGCAACCGGCCGTTGGGAAGATGTTGCGGGCGGGGACAGCGATTTCATGTTGGGAAAGGCTGGCGATATTCCATTGAGTGGAACGTGGGACATTGCTGACGGCCCCTCGATCGGCGTCTTCCGCGACGGTGTCTTCACTTTGCTCATCAACGGACGCCCTCAGACCTTCAACTTCGGCGGCCCCGGCGATATTCCGGTGGTGGGCGATTGGAACGGTGATGGGCGGTCCAAAATAGGCGTCTTTCGCAAGGGATTCTGGCTATTGGATCTAAATGGGAATTTCAAGTGGGATGGTGCCGCCGTGGACAAGCAGGTGATTTTGGGCGGGACGCCCGGCGAGATTCCCGTTGTGGGCGATTGGAATGGTGACGGCAAGAGCGATTGCGGGGTTTACCGCAAGGATTCCATGTTCGCGCTGGATGTGAACGGGAACGGCGCATGGGATAAGGACGATGTGGTGTTCGGCTGGGGTTCACCGGGCGACATACCGCTGGTGGGCGATTGGAACGGCGATGGCCGAAGCAAAATCGGTGTTTTTCACAGCGGCTTCTGGTCTCTCGATTCGAACGGAAACCAGAAATGGGAAGGCGCGGGTAAGGACCAGTTCATAGCACTTGGGGGAGTACCTGGAGATTTGCCGGTTGTGGGCGATTGGAATGGCGATGGGCGCACCAAGGTCGGAATCTATCGGCAGGGAACGTGGTACCTCGATACCGACGGGAATGGGTTGTTGGATAAAACTGATAAAAGCTGGATTTTCGGTTTACCCGCGGATATCCCGATCGTGCTCGCTCCTCTGGCCGCGAGAAAGTAAGGACCGGTGCGGGATTCGCTCCGAATTCCGGGGTCGGTTGCTTTCTATCTCCTGCTGGGATACGCGGGATTGTTGCTGTTTTCCGTGAACTACACGGCGGTGGTTCCCGGTCTGGATTCCTCTTGGGTGTTTGCGCTGAACCACTTCGCTCACGGCCCGGAGTTGTTTGGACGGGACCTGGTTTTCACTTACGGGCCGCTTGGATTTCTGGCGGTTCCGCAAAACATTGGCTCAAATCTGGTGCTAGCCGCGGCGGTACATATTGGGGTGTGGTGCCTGCTT
>JAYTGM010000389.1:0-4239 GCA_043733425.1 Terriglobia bacterium | reverse complement strand
TGTCGCTGCTGATTGCCTATCTGTTAGGTGGAGTGCCGGTAGGTTTCCTGCTTGTGAAGTGGAAAACCGGTCAGGATGTTCGCGCCCAGGGCAGCGGGAATATCGGAGCCACGAATGTGCATCGCGCCGCGGGCCGCGCTGCTGGTATCGCGACACTTATTCTCGATGCGGCGAAGGGGTACCTGGCCGTTTGGCTCGCGTATCGCATGTCTGGCGGCAGTTTTGCATGGGCCAGTGCGGCTGCCGTCTGCGTAATGCTGGGGCATATGTTCACGCCGTTTTTGCAATTCAAAGGCGGCAAGGGCGTTGCCACCTTTTTGGGTGCCTTCCTTTTTCTGGCACCCGGTGCCACTGTGGCAGTCACGCTGGTGTTCCTGGCTGCGCTGCTCACCATGCGCATGATTTCGCTGGGGTCGATTCTGGGCGCGGTGACTTTTCCGTTGGCTGTCTGGCTGATCGCCCAGCCGGGGTGGCCGCTCATGACTGCCGCCATAGTCTGCTGCGCCCTGGTGCTCTGGCGCCATTCTGAAAATATCCAGCGTATCCATAACGGTACTGAGCGAATTTTCACATGGGCCGGGCAGAGGCCTAAATGAACCGGCCCTCAGTGGTGGGGGCAGGCAGTTGGGGTACCGCGATTGCGCTGGTTCTGGCACGCAGGGGCCTTTCGGTGCGGCTCTGGGTGCACAATGCCGATTTGGCGGAGCGGATGTTGAAAACCCGCCTGAATGACGCATATCTGCCCGGCTTCCCCCTGTGTGAAAGCATAGAAATCTGCACAAACCTGCACAATTGCGTTCAGGGTGCTGACGCCGTCACGTTCGCGGTTCCTTCTCATGCACTTCGCCAGGTGGCCGGGTCCGCGCGCGGCGGTTTGTCCCGCGATGCCGTTCTGATCAGCGCTACAAAGGGCCTGGAAAAGGCCACACTTTTGCGAATGTCTCAGGTACTGCGTGAATCCTGCGGCAGCGAAAAAATCGTTGTGCTCTCCGGGCCCAGTTTCGCGCGCGAAGTGGCCCAGGAACAACCTACCGCGATTGTCGCGGCCTGCGCCGACCTGGGCCTGGCTTTGGCGGTTCAAAATCTCTTCAGCGCAGCCCGTTTCCGGGTGTACGCAAGCCAGGATGTGATGGGAGTGGAGCTGGGCGGAGCGGTCAAAAATGTGATCGCCATCGCGGCCGGCGTCTGCCACGGCCTGCATTTGGGGCAGAACGCCATTGCGGCGCTGATTACACGCGGTTTGGCGGAGATGTGCCGCTTGGCTGCTGCGATGGGTGCTCAGCCGCAAACGCTGGCTGGATTGGCGGGTTTGGGCGATCTGGTTCTTACCTGCACAGGGGAATTAAGCCGCAACCGCCAGGTGGGCATCCATTTAGCGCAGGGCCAAACTCTACAGCAGATTCTGCAAGGCATGAAAACGGTCGCTGAGGGCATCAAGACGACTGGTTCCGTGGTGGAATTGGGGCGCCGCAAACAAGTGGATCTTCCCATTTCAGAACAGATGTATTCCGTTTTGCACGGGAGGCGCTCCGCCCCGGATGCCATAGGCATATTGATGGAACGCTCGCCCCGGGAAGAGTGAGCGCATTGATACGGATGGCCAATCTGAAGATGTTTTCATTTCCTGATGCGAAACCTTTCATGCAGCAGGGGGTTAAGACTGGCATGGGGCCCACAACGGCTCCGGATACCGACGCCCAATTGATGCTTCGTGTCCGGGACGGTGACGGGGCAAGCTTTGCTTTGTTACTGGAGAAACACAGGACTTCGGTAATTCACTTTTTGTATCGTATGGTGCAGGATTTCGCGATTGCCGAAGAGTTGGGCCAGGAAGTTTTCCTGCGGGTGTATAAGTCTCGTGCCACATACGAACCGACAGCTAAGTTCACCACATGGTTGTTTCGCATTGCCACGCATCTGGCATTGAACTGGCTTAGGGACGGCAAGAACGAGCGGGGCCAGGAGCGGCTTGATCAGGAAACTGAAGGTGCGCCCGCCATTCAGGTTTCGGATCGGAAGCCTTCGGTGGAATCCCGGATGGTTTACGAAGTGAAGGTAAATGAGATTCGCGGAGCCATCGCTTCGCTGCCCGATAAGCAGCGCGCCGCTGTTTTGATGCATAAGTACGACGAGATGGAATATTCGCAGATCGCCGGAGTGCTAAGTTGTTCGGAGTCAGCCGTGAAGTCGCTGCTGTTCCGGGCTTATGAAACGTTGCGCGCCCGTCTGGCGCACCTGGCATAAAAGAAGATGAAATCAGGGGAAAGGGAAAGCAAAATGAAATGCAATTTGAAGCAAGAGGAACGCGCGGAATTGCTCCTGAAGCATACAAGCGGTGCGGCAACTTCTCACTTTGAACTTTGCCCTGCCTGCCATGAGGCTTCCCTCAGTCAGGCGTCGTTATGGAAAGCACTCGACGCATGGAATATGCCTGACGTCAGTTCCGGCTTCAATCGCGGGCTTTACGCGAAAATCGATGCGGCTTTGGCGCAGCCTTGGTATGAGCGTCTGGCGGCATCCATCCGGCCCTTGTTTGCGCGGCCATCGCTGGCCTTGGGGTTAGCGGGAATTGTTGTGGCAGCCGGGTTTGTTTTCGATCATTTGTCCGGCCCGGTTGCTACGGCTTTTTCTGCGCATCCCAACTATGCCAGCGCGGGTGCTGTGGCGCTTCCGGTTTCCAGCAGGGAAGCGGAACAGGTGGAAAAGACTCTCGATGATTTGGAAATGCTGCGGCAATTCGATTTAGCAGCTGAAGAGAAAGAAAACGCTTCGAAATCGATGTAGTTGGGGCATTCGAAACTTTACAGTGAAACATGTATTTCCATTTCGTTTAGCAGTTTTGCTTGGGGCCGCCATGGCAGAGTGTCTTCCTTTCATCGCCTACGCCCAACATGTTCCGCGGCCCTTGAACCGTCCCGCGCCCCGGGTTCGCCCAGAGAGGGGAAACGGCAGCGGCGAAGCGGGAGGGCTGGAAGCACCGAAACGTGAATCAGAGCAACAAATCGATCGCTTGGAGAAAATGACAGCCGCTGAGCGCCGGACTGCCTTGGACGCTTTGCCAGCGGAGCGGCGGGACCGCATTGAAAAGCGACTTTCCCACTTGCAACGGCTCACCCCGGAACAACGAGAGAAATTGGAAAAACGCCTGGAGCGCTTTCAGAATATGCCTTCTGACCGCCAGGCACAGATTCGGCAGATTGCACAGGATATCCAACAGCTGCCGCACCCCAGGAAGATTGCAGTGCGTCAGGAGTTAGACACGCTGCGCACATTGCCTGAAGGTGAACGGCAGTCCCGTTTACAAAGTTCTACTTGGAAAAAGCAATTTTCCGCGCAGGAGCAGGACATCTTAAAGCAGTCTTCGGAACTTCTGCCCCAACAGCCATAAAAAAGGGACCAAGCGATCAGCCCCGCCCTTACCTGCTGTGTGCCGAGCACATTCGACAGCTCGAAGGTGAAAGTCCTTTTGATAACCTGATGGGAGGTGAAGTCATAGCGAAACGCAAGGGCGTAGTCGCGAGGCGGGTTCTGAAAAAAGCGTGGAGCAAACGTAAGAGCCGATGTACAAGAACCGGATTGAGGCATCCGGTGCGGGACGAGTTGGCAACTGACAACGAAGTCCATATTCATGCAAGATCTTGAGTAGTGGTCTCGGCGCAGGATTCGGTCTGCGATCTGGAAGCAGTGGAAACGGGGTTCGGTGCGGTTTGCTGAAATGCGCAAACGGGGTGCGGGGAAAGATCTTGCCGCTCAAACGGCGGGAAGCGCCCAGGGGCCGTGGAGACTGGCTGACTCACCCGGACTTCCTATTGCATTGCGCAATGCTTGCTTCGATTCGCTTGGGATTCCCAGATTGACTGTACGCCCGATTGCCTAACCCGCCGAACCGCCGTATTTACGGTGGTGTGGGAGCGGTATAGCCGTGAGGCTATCCCCTATCCCGATCGCGCGATCCGGAAAATCACGATCCATTCCCTCAGTGACTCCGTTTCTTTCCCTAGTACCTACCGCCTTGCCCAATTAGATATTTTTCGTAGTTTGTTGTCGGATTCTATAGGAATCTCCAAAAAAAAGCTATACTCCGGAACATTGAGTACCTTATTAGGAGAAAAAATATTGAAACGACTTTACAGCAGATTGGCAACATCCGGGTTTTGCATGGGGCTACTGGCGGTTGCCAGCGCGGTTCCCGCAAGCGCGAGCCTTAACCTGGTTCAAAACGGAATGTTTTTGGGCAAC
>JAYTGM010000388.1:0-4241 GCA_043733425.1 Terriglobia bacterium | reverse complement strand
CAGGCGGAGCGGCCATCAACGTCGCCATAAAATCCGGCACCAACGCCTTTCATGGCGCAGGATGGGAGTACCACACAAACAGCGCGCTGAAAGCCCGTAACTACTTCTATTGCCTTTATTCCTGCACGGGTGACCCTAACCATGCACCCAAGAATCTGAACAATCAATTCGGGGTAGCAGTGGGCGGTCCCATCAAGAAAAACAAGCTTTTCTTCTTTTCCGATTGGGAGCGCACCACACGGCGTCAAGCCGCGTCCGCTCTTCGGACCGTCCCGACAAATGCGCTGCGCGGGGGAGATTTCAACGGCACTGGCATTACCATTTACGATCCTTCGACAGGCAATAGCGATGGCACCGGGCGATCCCCATTCCCGAACAACACGATTCCCACGAACCGGATTGACCCCGCATCCGCGTATCTGAATACGCTGGTTCCGCAGCCGAATCAAAGGGTCTTCCCCAACAACTACCTGACCATCGGCGGATATAGCCTCACCCGCGACAATGTCGATTTTAAAGTGAATTACATGGCTAGCGAAAAGGCACAAGTCTTCGCGCGATATAGCTTCGCGCCCACCCTTGTGTTCGATCCGCCGTCGCTAGGGGCGGCTGGCGGCGATGCGACAAATGGCGGCCAGCCCGGTCGCGCCCCCGGCTTGGTGCAGAGCGCGGGCGTGGGTGGCAACTACACCATCGCCCCCAACCTGCTGTTTGATCTTGCTGTTGGCTACACCCGCCTTCGCATCTCCGGCGAAAACGTGGATATCGATAAGAACTACGGCTTGGATGTGCTGCACATTCCCGGCACGAACGGCGTGAACAGATTGCAGGGAGGTTACCCGCGCTTTACCTTCACAACTTTCTCTTCCCTTGGCAATCCAAACGCTTCGAATCCTTTCCTCTTTCGCGACCCGCAGTACGTTACTTCTGAAAACCTAAGTTGGAACAAAGGCGCGCACTCATTTCGTTTCGGGTTCGAATACTCTAAGTTCGATATCAATCATTTTCAGCCTCAGGCCTCTAACGGCCCCCGCGGCGGCTTCAACTTCAGTGGCGGGCTTACTTCATTAAACGGTGGCGTTGCCACCAGCCCGTTTAACAGCTATGCCGATTTTCTGTTGGGCCTGCCCTTCACAATGGGTAAAGATGTTCAGTATGAAAACCCCGCCACGGTACGCATGGGTTCCTTCGGTTTTTATGCGCGCGATCAGTGGCAGGTTACCCGGCAACTCACCGTGAATTACGGCGCGCGTTACGAATACTATGCCGCACCCACGCGCGATCACTTTGAAGCCGAGCGTTACGACCCGAATACGGACAAGGTATACCGCGGAGGTTATGACGTGGGCTTAGGGCAAATCGCCCCGCGCCTGGGTTTGGCTTACCGGCTGAACAACAAGACAGTGATTCGGGCTGGCGGCGGTATCAGCGTGGACCCCACCACGTTCCGCTATCTTCGCGACGCCTACCCCGCCACTATCTCGTCTCAATTCTCCGGTGGCTCTACTTATCAAAACGCGGGAACCCTTCGGATTGGAATCCCTGAGGTGGTGGGCCCGGATCTGAACCAGAAAATCTTCACGTTACCCGCTGCCGTGGGAACCACAACGTTCCCTCAAACGTTCCATCGCGGCTATATCGAAAGCTATAACTTAACGGTGCAACGCGATGCCGGCGCGGGGTTCAATGTGCAGATCGCTTACGTGGGGAGCCGTTCCATTCGCCAGACTGTGATTCAGAATATTAATGCGGCGGGGCCCGGCGGTGGCAATGCCGGACGCGCTTTGTTCCCCTCTTTCGGACGCATCGCGAACGTAAACTATTTCGTCCCCTTTAATTCGGCTTATTACAACAGCTTGCAAACGCAAATCACCCGCAGAGTGGGCCGGTCTTTATTAGGTGTCACTTACACACTCTCGCGCGCGGTGGATTACGCGGATGATTCCGATTCCGGCCTGACTTTTAATTGGGTTCCCATGTTACAGCGCAATAAAGCGGTCGCCGGGTTCGACCGTACTCACAATCTTCAGTTTTACGGCAACTATCCGCTCCCGTTCGGAACTAATGGCAAGTTTCTAAGAAGCGGCTTCGCTTCGAAAGCCGCGGGCGGCTGGCAGACCAATTGGATCATGAGCCGGACCAGCGGCACCCCTTTTACAGTGGGAACCTCCAATACCTCCTTGAATGCGCCCGGTAATACCCAAACTGCCGACCAGGTGCTTTCCACAGTTTCCATTCCCGGTGGGCATGGCTCCGGCCAGCCCTATTTCGATCCCCTTGCCTTCGCGCCGGTCACTGCCGTTCGATTCGGAAACACCGGGCGTAACATTCTTCGCGGACCGGGCGTCTTCAACCTGGACGCCAGCCTGTTCCGGGAATTCAAATTAACGGAACGGTTCGGCTTCCAGTTGCGTGCAGAAGTGTTTGGCGTGACGAATACTCCCCAATTCGGAAACCCGGGAACTACTGTTTCCTCCGCCACTCGAAACGCGGATGGCAGTATCCGGTCATTCGGTGGTTACTCTGAGATCACCAGCGCGGTGGGCGAACGGACTATTCGGTTCGCGGCGAAGTTTACCTTCTGAAGCGAGCTTCAATCCTGGGCGAATGCTAGACTTTTCACAATGTTTCTGCCCTTGCTGCTGTTCGCCGCTGCCCTGGATACACGAGATACACGGCCCGTGCCCGCCCCGCTTCTTTCGGAACCAGCCCTATCGCCAAATCATTCCGAAATCGCTTTTATCTCCGGCGGCGATATCTGGACCGTGCCCTCGGCAGGCGGGGAAGCGCGTCTGCTGGTCTCGCATCCAGCTACCGAATCTCGGCCTCTTTATTCTCCTGACGGCAACCGCCTGGCGTTTGTCTCAACCCGCACCGGTACCGCCGATATCTATGTCCTCAATCTCCGCAATGGCGGCCTGAAGCGCCTTACCTTCGACGATTCGCGAAACGCGTTGGACGCCTGGTCACCCGATGGCCAAAGCCTGTACTACTCTTCCAATCGTGGCGATATCAGCAACATGAATGACCTCTACAAGATTCCGGCGGAGGGAGGCACGCCCGTTTCCGTCAGCGCGGATCGTTATGCCGATGAGAGCCAGGCCGCGCCGCACCCAACCAACGGGACTATCGCTTTTACAAGCGGGAGCATGGCCGTTTCCCAGTGGTGGCGCAAAGGCCATGCGCATATCGATGAGACCCGTTTCACACTGCTGACTCCCCCAGTTGGTACTAGTGCTCCCAGCTACCAGCCGCTGTTGAACAATCACGCCAAGAATCTCTGGCCCCTGTGGTCCGCTGATGGCAAGCAGCTTTATTTTGTTTCCGATGCCTCTGGCGTGGAGAACTTTTGGGCGCTTGCACCGGGAGGCCAGCCGCGCCAGGTAACTCACTTCACGGAAGGGCGTGTACTCTGGCCGGGCATTGCGCGCGATGGAAAATCTATCGTATTCGAACGCGATTTCGCGATCTGGAGCCTGGATCCGTCCACGGCTAAAGCCGCGGCCGTTCCCATCACCTTAAGGGGCACGCCCGCAGGCCCGGCAGTGACACATCTGTCGCTCACGGCAAACTTTAGCAATCTGGAACTCTCTCCCGATGGCAAGAAGGTTGCCTTCTCCGCGCGCGGCCAGATCTTCGCGGCATCTTCAAAAGATGGCGGCGCAGCCGTCCGCCTCACGCAAACCGGCGCACAGGAAAATCAGCTTGCGTGGTCTTCAAACAACCGCCAGCTCGCGTTCGTCTCTGATCGTGAAGGGGTGCAGCAGATCTATTTGTACGATCTCGCAAAAGAAACCGAAACGCGCCTCACCACTGGCAGCATGAAAGATCAAAATCCGGTGTGGTCGCCGGACGGCAGGCAGTTGGCCTATGTGCGGGACGGCCGCGAGTTGCACGTCATGACTGTCGATACAAAGACTGATCGCATTCTGACAACCCAAAAATATCGGACCCTGAACAGCTTTGCTGCGAAGCCCGTCTCCTGGTCCCCTGATGGCCAGTGGCTCGCCTTTTTCGGCGGCGATACGCGCGGCTTCCGGAATGTCACCATCGTGCCATCCGCCGGTGGTCCTGAAAGGGCCGCAAGCTATCTGGCAAACATGTTCAGCGACCAGATTATCTGGAGCCCGGACCGGACTTATTTCTTGTTTGCGACCTCGCAAAGGACCGAGAACAGCTCCGTTGCGCGGATTGATCTCACCCCGCATACTCCACATTTCCGTGAAGATCAGTTTCGCGAT
>JAYTGM010000387.1:0-4256 GCA_043733425.1 Terriglobia bacterium | reverse complement strand
TCGAAGACCAGCTTGATTTTTGTGCCTCCGATTCGAATCTCAGAGACGTTGTACTGCATTCCATCCGCTTTGACATAACGAACGGTGGTGCCGTCAATCTTCTTATCTACGGTTTCGGTGCGGACCTTTGTGGCTACCTTCACCTTTCCTTTCTGAAGGGTGGCGGTATCCTGATCTACATCGATGCGGTATTCGCCAGCTTTGAGTTGTTGCCCGTCAATGGTGACATCGACCGGGAGCGAGACCTTGTAAGTGGCCGCCGCTGCGATCGCAGTTGCCGCGACAGAGAGGATTGCGATTCTTAATGTGTAGTTCATGCACGTTAAGACGGAGTTATCCCAAAAAGGTTCGCCAAACTTTTATTATAAATTGGTTTGGCTTACGTCGATCACGGCATGAAGCTTCATCGTTCTTTCTCCATTGTGATGGCGCCCACCCGGTCGTAAATCCACTTCGCCGGATTATGATGCTGAGCCGAAAACGTCCCAACCAAAGACCCATTCTTTAGTTCCAGCTTCCATCGAAGCGGTTCGCCGCCTTCAAAGTCCAGGTAGGTATAGGCGTTCAGCTTTGCACCCGCCTGCTGCATCTCCAGCTTTTGTCCGGCTTTGCCGTTTTTGTCAATCCGGTTTCCGGTGATCTTCCCATCCTCCACGCGGATCTCGAGTGTCTGCTTCTCATGCCGCTTAGTACCTGCCTCATCGGTAGTCTCGGCCATACCAGTCCAGCGGCCCGCAACGTCAGGGTCGGGGGCTTGGGCTGCGAGTCCAGAGACGAGCGAGAAACCAATTAAAAGGAATCCCGTGGCTAATTTCATTACTGAACTATACTCTTCCGAAATAAATCAGAACCTCGCTTGACTTTGCAGCAATAAAGAAATAGAGCTATCCCGTGCTAAACCACAAATGGATTTTCGCGGCTTTGTTGCTGCTCGTCTGTTCACATCGCGTAAGCGCACAAGCCGTTTACGGCAGCATCGTAGGCACGGTGCTCGATCCGTCCGGCGCGCCGATTGCCGGAGCCAAGGTCACTATCACCGATGTAGGCCGCGATATCGCCAACAACACCACAAGCAACGAGTCCGGTAATTTTAACCAGCGTTATCTTATCGCCGGCACCTATCGTGTCCGCGTGGAAGCGCCCGGCTTTCAGGGCTTTCTCCTTGATAAGGTCGGCGTCTCGGTTGATTCGGAAACCCGGCTGGAAGCGCGCTTGCAGGTTGGCGACGTAACTCAGACTGTTGAAGTAAGTGCCGACGCGTCCCTGCTGAAGACAGAGCGAAGCGATGTCTCCTCCACCTTCAGCTCAAAGACCGTTGACAGCTTGCCCATCTTAGGCAGGCGCTTCACCACATTTCAATTGCTCACGCCCGGCGTTGTTGCCCAACCCACCAGTCTCACGGCCGCCTCGGCGGAAAATCCTCAAGGTTCGTACCGCATGCTGGTGAACGGCCAAAGCTTTGCCGGCACCTCGCACCTTCTTGACGGCACTGACAATCATGACGCGGTTCTCGGTTGGATCGTTATCAATCCCACCCTGGAATCCGTCACGGAAGCAAAAGTCACCACGGCAAATTATGATGCGGAATTCGGCACCGCGTCTGCCGGCGTAGTCAGCGCACAAACCAAATCGGGAACCAACCAGTTTCATGGCAGCGTCTTTGAATACATCCGCAACGATCATATTCAGGCGCGAAACCCGTTCACCCAGGCGCGGCCCATCTTCGGTGCGAATGGAAGGCTCATCCCCATCACTCAGTGGAATCAGTTCGGCGGTTCCGTCGGTGGACCCATTAAGCACAACAAAATTTTCGTGTTCGGAGATTATCAGGGCACGCGCAGAAACATTGGCGGCAGCGTCCTGTTGCGCGTGCCTTCCGCTGCTGAGCGAAGCGGCGATCTCAGCGCTTTGAACGTAAATAGTTTCGATCCCAAAAGCAGCAGCACGCTGGCCGGTCGTACTCAATTTCAAGGTAATGTCATTCCTTCGAATCGCCTATCTCCGCAGGCACAGAAGCTGTTAGCTTTGGTTCCGCTGCCCAATGTCAATGCCGCTCTGGACCAGCCGAACTATGCCGGTTCCGGCAGCGTCAAATCGAATGAAGATCAGTTCAATACCCGCGTGGACTATTACCTGAATGAGAAAATTCATGTGTTTGGGCGCTACAGCTTGGCGCAATTCAAAACCACCGCGCCGGGTGCGTTTGGGTTAGCGGTAGGGCCCGGTTTTGAGCCGGGCGGCGGCACCAGCGCCTTCGCGGGCGTCTCTGATTCCCGTAATCACAGCATTGCCGCCGGGTTCGATTACACCGTTCGCCCTGACTTACTCACTGATTTCCGGTTTGGTTACTTCCGCTACAAAGTATTCGTTACCCCGGATACTCTGGGGACCAATCCCGCCAAAGCACTGGGCATCCCTGGCCTGAATAACAACGATTTCACTTCAGACATGCCTGCCTTCTTCGTAAACGGGTATGGAAACAATCTGTTCCGTGCCGGTTCCGCCCTCGGAGTCAACGGTTGCAATTGCCCGCTCGATCAAAATGAAAATCAGTATCAGTTCGTCAACAACTGGACCAAAATCCAAGGCAATCACACGTTCAAGTTCGGCGCCGATATCCGCCAGGCGCACAACCTGCGTGTACCCAGCGATCAGCACCGTTCCGGACAACTCACCTTCGCACCCGAACGCACCCAGGGTCCGAATGGCGGCGGTTCCGGCCTTGCAGGTTTGCTGCTGGGCGATGTCAGCTCTTTCCAGCGCTACGTGAGTGACGTCACCGATGCCAGGGAAACACAGAACCGATGGTTTTTCTTTGGCCAGGATACTTGGCGCGTAAATCAAAAGCTGACCGTTAACTACGGTCTCCGTTGGGAAATCTTCAGGCCCCAAACCGTTAATGGCGTTGGCAAAGGCGGCTTTGTCGATCTCAATACCGGTGAGGTCTTGGTTGCCGGTACGCAGGGTGTCGGGCTCAATCTAAACGTGCAGGGCAGCCTGACAACCCTTGCGCCCCGGTTTGGAATTGCTTATCAGGTGACTCCGAAGACCGTGGTGCGCGCGGGTTACGGCCGCGGTTACGATCTTGGCGTTTTTGGATCAGTCTTCGGACACAACGTGACCCAAAACTTGCCTGTTCTGGGAATCCAGACGCTCAACCCGGCCAATAACTTCGATTCCGTATTCACGCTCGATAATGGCCCCACGCCGCTCAGCCCGGCTGCCATTCTCGCGTCCCAACCCAAAGGGCCCAACGGCCGCCCGCTTCTGCCCAACGGCGTCACCCCTTTTGCTCTTCCGAATAAGCTTCGCCTTCCCACCGTGGATGCCTGGAACTTTACCGTTCAAAGGCAACTCTCAAACAGCATGTCCTTTGAAATTGCCTTTGTCGGAAACAAAGGAACGCACGTCTTCGCGGGTGACGGCGGTGATTACGATTCCAATCAGCCAACAATTCAAGGCTTTGGAACGCTCACCACGAATCAGCGCAGGCCGTTCTTCCAGAAATTTGGCTGGTCTCAGAACCTTCGCTATTACGGCAGCGATGCCAGCAATAACTATAACGGTCTCCAAACAAAGGTAGAAAAGCGTTTCGCCAGTGGAATATCGCTGCTATCGCACTACACCTGGTCGAAGACTTTGAATTACACGAACACTTACTACAATCAGGACGCGCGCCTGGCCTATGGAGTCTCAAACAATTCGCGCACTCATGTTTTCCTGTTCACCTCTCTTTACGAACTGCCATTCGGCAAGGGCAAGCGATTCATGGGCAGCGCCTCCCGCCTGACTGACGCGTTGTTCGGCGGCTGGCAAATCAACGGCTTGTTCTCGTGGATGAGCGGTTTAACCTTCACGCCGTCTTACCGCGATTGCAACGCCGACCGTGACACCGGCTGGTGCCGGCCTGATCTGGTAGGCGATTATTCCGTAAGCTCGCCCGATCAGTACGGATGGTTTGCCACCACCGGCACGAACAATCCACTTACCACGAATGGCCAGACAGTTGGACCATGGCGCAGACCGCAAAAAGGCCAATTCGGTTCCGTTGGCCGCAACCGCCTGCAAGGTCCCAATTTCTCGCAACTGGATACGTCGTTCTTCAAAACCTTCCAGGTAACGGAAAGAGTGAACGCGCAATTCCGGGCGGAGATCTTCAACCTCCCGAATCACACCAACCTGGGCCAGCCGAATCCCTGCGTCGATTGCCCCGGAATCGCCGGACGCATCTTTAACACGTTCCCTCAATATCTCCC
>JAYTGM010000386.1:0-26197 GCA_043733425.1 Terriglobia bacterium | reverse complement strand
CGCCCGCACACAGTGAAATGAAGCCGGGCAGATTGCGGTTTTCCGAACCGAGCCCGTAAGTAATCCAGGAACCCATGGAAGGAAAGCCCGGAATAATGCGGCCCGAATTCATCTGCAGAATCGCCTGCGGATGCGCTGGCAGATCCGTATGCATGGAGCGGATCACGCAAACGTCATCAATATGCTGAGCGGTCTTTGCGAATAGCTCGCTTACCTCCAGCCCGCTTTGCCCATAGCGCTGAAACGTGAATGGCGATTTCATCAGCGTGCCGCGCTCCGCTTTGGCCTTCGGATAATCGCCGGGAATTTCCTGGCCATGATATTTCGCCAGCGAAGGCTTGGGGTCGAACGTATCTACCTGTGAAGGGCCGCCGTTCAAAAACAGAAAAATGACCTGCTTTGCCTTTGCCGGAAAGTGCGGGGCTTTCGGTTCTAAACTCGGCGTGCCAGATTGCGGGCCCGCGGTCCCGGCCTCCGCCTGAAAATGCTCGCTTAGCATTTGTGCCAGGCCCACCATACCGAAGCCCGTTCCCAGTTTTTCTAAAGCGTCGCGTCTGGTCATGTGAATTCTGTTTTCCTAGTTCACGAACAGCAGTTCGTTTGAGCTTAATAACACCTGTGCATACGGCCTGAACGAATCTGACTTCGAAGCCAGAAAAGCGGCACCCAGGCGGATCTCTTCGGGGGTCGGCTCCCGCGCAAACACAATGCGGTACGTTCGCTTCACCCGTTCTTCCGGTGTTCCCGCAGTGCCCACCTGCTTGGCTAACGCACCGGCTCTCGCTTCCACGAATGAGCTATTTAGGAAAAATAATTGCTGCAGCGGAGTCGCGGTGGAAATCCTCTTTTCCGCTGTCAGGTTGGGGTTTGGAAAATCGAACAGCGCCAGCGTGCCATCCAGTTTCCGGCGGCTGACAAATCCATATACCGATCGCTTGTGATTTCCTTCATCGCCCAGCAGGGCAGGGGACCCGCCCGCCGCCATATCCAGCTCACCCGAAACGGCCAGTAACTCATCCCGCATGGCCTCCGCATCCAGCCGTTGCCGGTTTGCGCGCCATAGCAGCCGGTTATCCGGGTCCACCGCAAAGTCGGCTGTGTTGTTGTCGCTTGCAAGCTGGTATGTCGAAGACAGCATGATCTCCCGATGCAGCTTCTTCAATGACCATCCGTTTTCCACGAGTGAGGTGGCCAGATAATCCAGCAGTGCCGGATGGCTGGGTGTCTCGCCCATGCGTCCGAAATTGGAAACCGTGCGCACCAGACCTTCACCGAAATGGTGCTGCCAGACGCGGTTCACAATCACGCGCGCGGTCAGCGGATTCGATGGGCTGGCAATCGCCTCCGCCAGTTCCATGCGGCCGCTTCCTTCTTTGAACGGCACAGGGTCACCCTTGCTCAAAATCGATAGAAACGCGCGTGGCGCTTCCTCCCCCAGATTTTCCGGCACACCGTTAATCTGCACGCGCTCATTCCGCGGGGTGGGCAGATCTTTGATCACATGCGCGAAAGCATACTGCGGGGGCAGAGCGGCTTTCAATTCCTTCAGGTCCGCCCGCATATCTCCCAGATAAGTCTTCCAGTGGCCTTCCAGAAAGCGGTCGATGGTGCCGTCAGAGGTCAAGTAACCGCGGTTCGGCCCATACCAGAGAATGCCGTCTTCTTCCTGTTTAAACTCCCGGCCATAGAAATCATTAAAGAAGAGATCGCGCCACAGATAAAAACGATCCGGAGGCAATGCGAACGTCTCCGTCTTCGTTGTAGCGTCGTTCTTCACCGCATTACGGGCGTTCTTCTCATCCACCACTTTGCGCTCTTGCAGCACGGCCAGCGTTTCATGCCGGAACTTTGAAAGGTCGAACGATTCTTCTTTCCAGCCATGCAGATATTTGTTATCTTCCGGCCCCGTTTTCAGGTACTTCGCCCAGCGCTCCAGAGTTTCAATATCCAGATGGTCCGCCGCCGCAACCTGCTTCGCGCTTAGCTTCGCATCAGCGGTAAGCTTGCGCACAGCGCGGATGTACTGCGGCGCTTCCGAAGCCAGCATCTCAGCAAGCTCATCGGCCTGCTGATGCAGGAACTGCTCAATCCGCGCCTTGACCTCATTCACCCGCTTTTCCTGATCTTTGTAGCGCTTTACCTCTTCATCGGGAGCAAGTTCCACTTCGGCGCGCTTGGTGCTGCTAAATACTCCTTGCAGCGCGTAATAATCTTTCGTCGGAATGGGGTCGAACTTGTGGTTGTGGCACTGTGCGCAGGCGCCTGTCAACCCGAGAAATCCCCGTGTCGTCACGTCCACTTTGTCGTCCGTTAGTTCCGGGCTCAAGCCATAGAAACCCAAACCCACCGCCAGCGCCTTATTCTTGCCGCCCTCCATCTGATCGCCCGCAATCTGCGCTTTCACAAACCGGTCATATGGCATGTCGGTGTTAAACGCCTGAATCACCCAATCGCGATAGCGGAACGAATTCGGATAAGGCAGTTCCACATCGCTATCCAGACGGTCATCCGCATAGCGGGCCACATCCAGCCAGTAACGCGCCCACCGTTCCCCGTAATGCGGTGAAGCAAGCAAGCGGTCAACCAGCTTGGTATAGGCTTCAGGCGCCGCATCTTTTACGAATGCCTCGGTCTCCGCATAGGTGGGCGGAAGCCCTGTCAAATCCAGGTACGCACGGCGAATCAGGTCTCGCTTGGCGGCTGCGCCATTGGGCTTCAGGTTCTTCGCTTCCAGTTGCTCCAGCACGAAGCGATCAATCGCGCCACTTGCCCAAGCCGCATTACGAACCGTCGGCACCGCGGGCTTCACGGGTGTTTGAAAAGCCCAGAACGCTCGTTGCTCTGGCGTAATTACATACTTCGTGCCTTTGGGTACTGCCGCTGCAGAAGCGCTCTCAGGCCAAACCGCGCCTGCTTTCACCCAGCCGTAAAGCAGTGCAATCTCTCCATCGGAAAGTTTTGCCGCGCCCATCGGCATCTTCATTCGCTCATCGGCATGTTCCACCGCCAGGATCATCAAGCTCTCTTCGGGCTTCCCAGGCACCAGCGCCGGCCCCGATTTACCACCTCGCAACAGCGCGTCGCGCGAAGTCATGGTCAATCCCCCCAGCGCCGAACTGGAGTGGCAGGCAAAGCAGCGGTTTGCCAGCAAAGGACGAATTTTCAGTTCGAACTGTTCATTCGCCTCCGCGCTGGAAGCCGCGGCGTGCAGAGCCGTACCGGACGCAAGAAAAATAGAGCTTGCTAGCAGGATTCGAAGTGGAAGCAGGTGACCCATATGCTGACGCGAGGGCGAGCGAAATCCTTTGAATCATATCAGCTAAACCGTTTACTTGGCGCTAACGGCACATAATGGCGGAGTGTTGTCTGAACGTGACATTTTGCGCCCCTTGCGCCGCCGGCCTCTCCCAGCCAAAAGCGGCATCGCACTCGCCATCGGCGACGATTGCGCCATCTACCGGCCCCGCCCCCGCGAGGAATTGGTCTTCACCACGGATTTCCTGATCGAAGACGTGCATTTTCGCTTCGCCACGCTTACGCCTCAGCAGGTGGGCCACAACGCGTTAGCCCGCGGCCTGAGCGATATTGCCGCCATGGGTGCCAAGCCGCGTTTTTGTCTGCTCTCGCTCGCTCTTCCCCAACGCGCGGACAGCCGGTGGGTAAAAGCTTTTTACCGGGGGCTGCTGAAGTTAGCCGATTCCACCGGCACCATTCTCGCCGGCGGCGATCTGGCCCATTCAGAAAAACTTCACTGCGACATTGTTGTATGCGGCGCAGTCCCCACGGGAACCGCACTCCGCCGGTCAGGTGCGAAACCAGGCGACGACATCTACGTATCGGGCGCGCTGGGCGGCTCAGCTTTAGGTCTCGCCACCCACACCGGCGCGGCATGGAAGCGGCACCTGCGAATCGAACCCCGTCTCGCTTTAGGAGAGTTCCTCCGAACGCGAATGAAAGCGACCGCCTGCATGGACCTGAGCGACGGCCTGTCGCTCGATTTACAAAGGTTATGCCAGGAAAGCGGAGTCTCCGCCGCAATCGGCTTGCCCCCTATATTTCCGAAAGCCACCCCAGCCCAGTCGTTACATGGAGGCGAAGATTACGAACTGCTTTTCACCGTGCAGTCAAACTGGAAAGTGCCGAAAGAGTGGTCAGGAATCCCGCTCACGAAGATCGGTGTCATAGAAGCAGGCCAGCCCGGCCGCATTTTATTAAATGGCTCGAAACTCCATGCGGGCGGGTATGACCACTTCGCTGTCTAAAAAATCAACCGCCCTGAAAACTGCACCTGCCGGGGCGTCCAATAGGAATTCTGCAGTGATTCAATGCCGTCCAAAGTATTCGGGTTTATTCGCCCTTGAATATTAAAGGCGTTAAACGCATCCACATTCAGCCGGAACTTCACTCTCTCCGTAATCGAAAAAACTTTATACAAAGAAATATCGGCTATGTAATTCGAAGGCCCCAGCAGCACAGTTTGCGAAAAAGCATTCGCTCCCACTGGACCCGGCGAATAGCCCGTCAGTACCTGCGTCCCGTTTTTCAACGTGATCGGCACATTGTTGTTGCCGAAATTCGGCGTGCCTGGAGTATTGTTGATCGGAGCCGCATAGGGTGTGTAGTCAGTTGGCAGCCCGCTCACGCCATTCTTCGCCGCGTTGATCACGGTCGGCGCAATATAACCGTTGAACCACAAATAAGCCGGACGGCAAACGCCGCTGCGGCAATCCGTAATCGGCTGATTGCTGCCGTAAATCTTCACCGGGCTTGTCGCTCCCCAGTTTCCTGAGTTCACTTGAAAGGCCTGTGAAACCACCTGCCCCACGAAAGCGATTTGGAAGCCGCCCACAACTGCATCCACTAAGCGGTTCGCCCCATGCAGGAAGTATTTGCCCTTGCCCACCGGCAAATCCACAATGCCATTAAAAACCAGATGATGCTCCGGGATCCCGGTATCGATTTTATAGTTCTCATAGCGGTTCAACGCCTGGCTTGGATTCAAAAGCGTCCCTGGATCCAGCCCTTTCGGAAGCACGCCCGGCGCATAGACTGCGGCAGGGGAAAGCACGCTATCGCGAAAGGTATTTCCTCCTACACGGAACGCACGCGAATAAACATAGTAGACCTGGAATGCATAACCGTCCTTGAATTGCTTTTGAAAGTTCAATTGAAGTGCGCTGTCGTTTGAAAAGCCCCGCTTGGTGGAGAGCACATTTGTCCCCCAGGTGGTCTGATCGTAAGGGCGCGTTGCTGTCGAAGCATAAGTGCCCGTCGGCGGCACCACGCCGTTCACTGTTTCATATACGTAAGTGGAAGGCGCAACGTTGTACTGGTAGTTCTGGTCCAGGTTCGATGCGTGAGTGTATACGTAAGTCATGCGGAAAAGAGCGCCGCCCCGCAAGGGCTGCTCGATGGTGGCATTCGCCTCGCGCACGTGTGCTGGTGGATAGTGCGGGTCCAGCGTAGTAACCGATACACCGGGAAGCAGCGCATTTGCCGAGGTGGTGTCCACTACGTTCGCGCTGTTGAGCCCGGCCACCACAGTCTGGGAAGAGCGCAATAAATAGTTCGGCAGCCCGTCCGGTGCCTGTGCCGCGCTGGTGTAACTCCGCGAGTAACCAGCGGTGAATGGCAGATTCGAAATCGGTGCCTTTACCGAGTTCCGAATCGGTACCGGATAAATATAATCTCCATAGCCTCCGCGCAGCACTGTTCCCCACTTTGATCCAAACGGCGTATAAGCGAACCCCACGCGCGGTTCAAAATTCAGATAGCTGTTTTGAATCCCGGTATTCGGAATCCCCGCCTGCTGCGGCGTTTCGAACTTAGCCCCCAGGTTCTGCAGGTTGGCGATGATCGCCGGGGTCGTGTATCCCTTGTCAATGTAATAAGACAATGGGTTCGGCAGCACCAGCGCATCGTTCTTCAAATCGAAACTGCTCAGCAACCCGTCCTTGGTGTAAGGTGCGGGATGCATCTCCCAGCGCAATCCCAAGTTGAGCGTCAGTGAATGGCTGACGCGATAGTTGTCCTGCACATACAAATCCACCTCCTGCTCGCGAAAGTGCGCAAAAGGCGCATTCTTCTGTTGGCTATAAGAACTGGCGGCCCCCAGGAAAAAATCCGCATCCTGATACCCCGTGTTCGGCTTGGCCCCGTAGTTGGCTCCGGTAGCTGGGTCGTAAATAGCCGTTGCCTGATTCGTGAACGCAACCGTGTCAGACCCGCGGTCCGGAAGGTAGCCGAAGCGCTCATGCCTGTAGCGTCCGCCGAACTGCAGCGTGTGTTTGCCCCAGATCTTGCTCATGTTCTCGTCAAGCGTGCTTACAATCTGGCTCATGCCGTAGTTAAACTGAGATCCTCCATACGGCATGATCAGGTTCGCTCCAATCGTCGGAAATCCGGATTGCCCGAAGTTGTTCGGCAGCCCCAGCAGTGATTCATAGTTCTGATTCACATCGCCGCCTCCCTGCACATACATCCGCTGCCATTGCTGGCTCGCAATCGTTTCGCTGAATAACGTCGGCGAGAAAATATGTGAGTAACCCAGTGCGCCGCTGATCGTTTGAATCGGGATGGTTTGGTAGCCCGTAGCCCCCGCCGGCAATCCCCCTCCCGCAATGTTGGCTGGTGAGTTAGCCGGATAATTCCGTAACGCCTGCTGTGTTTGATCGATATCGGTAAACCGGAAATACACACGGTTGTTCTGGCTGAACACGTGGTCCAGGCGGGTAGTGATATTCGGAACTGTTTGCTGGATGCTGTTCACCGCATTGAAATTCGAGTTCACCAAGGGGTTGTCCGGGCTGGTAGGCAGCGGGGTTGCTGCATAGATCGCCTTTGCCAGCGGGCTCTGCCGCGAAAGCGGAATCTGGTTGTTCGGAAAAGGTATGCGCTGCAGCGTTTCCGGCTGCGTCGTATTCGGGTCGTAAAGCTGTTGCAGAATCCCCGCGCTATTCACAAGACCGCTGAAATCGCCGTTCCGCATCGCAAGCGTAGGCACGGTCACCAGTTGATTCGACTGCTGCCGCAGCGAGAAGCGCTCATACGCAAAGAAAAAGAAGCTTCTATCCTTCCCGCTATAAAGCTTCGGAATCCAAATCGGCCCCCCAATCGAGGCTCCAAATTCATTCCGGACTAATGGCGGTGCCGCAAAGTTCGCGGGATTTTGACGGGCTTTCGCGATCCCGATCGCATTGTTGCGCGCGGTCTCAAACGCCGCGCCATGAAACTGATTCGTTCCAGATTTAGTGGTAATGATCGCGGTTGCGGGCGTGGCATATTGCGCGGTGGAATTCAGTGTCTCCACTTTCACCTCCTGTACGGAATCCGGATCGGGCAAAGTGGCTTGCGCGGAATTTCCCTCGCCGCCGAAATTGCGATTGGTCATCGGAGCGCCGTCCTGGCTGTATTCCAGGCCTTCCTGCATGATGCCGTTCGCGCGCGTGCCGTTTCCTTCCAGGCCGGGAGTCGTGTTCTGCGCAAGCCCCAGCAAATTGCGTCCATTCTGCGGAAGCTGGTCGATCCGGTGCGCATCCAGCTGGTTACTCACCGTGCCGCTGTCATATGTGGCAAGCTGCACGTTGTCGCCGGATACGGTCACCTGTTCCGTTACTTCGCCCACGGTCAGCTTCGGGCTCAACACCACATTCTGCGCGTTCTGCAAAGCCACCGTCGTCTGATATTTCTTCATCCCCGCTGCGGTGAAAGTAATCAGGTAGTTGTCGGCGAATAGACCGGGCACGGAATAAAACCCGCTCCCGTTCGATGTAGTGTCGTTGGTCACACCGGTGCTCTGGTTCACCACATGAACCGCACAGCCGGGGATTGCGGCCGCGGAAAGGTCCTGTATCGTTCCTTGTATCGACCCTGCACCGCTCTGCGCCAACGCAACGCCAGGAAAGGTCAGCGCCGCCATCAGCATGGCAGCGGAGAAAGCTGTCTTTGAAACTATCGTCATCGTCAAGATCCCCGGTTCTTGGTGTTATATCAGATTAGCGACAGGGGCTGCAAAGCCGGGTAATGTCCTAATCGTGCGTTCCTCGGATTTATTGAACCTGGGAGCTTTTTGCGCCCCGGGCGATTATCCACGTTCCCGTTTCCATCGGGACGAGTCCGACAGCCCACCTAACCCAATCATCAATTGCCGTCGGCCTAATTCCGGCAAGAATAAATATGCCGATGGCTTCCGTCCGCGCCGGTTCCACCAAACGGGCAGCTCACAAACGCGATCAGGCCAATCAGAATGGGGTTGGTGTGTTAATTGGTTCACGGTCAGCATACCGCGAACCACTTTTACTTCAGTAATTCGGCAGAAGCTGCAACGCAGTTTTAGGAAACTACTATGACGGTCGGAACGGTCATCGGCCCATTGCTTCAAAAAATAAAGCTCAGCGCCTCTGCGTGACTTGCCTTTGCTTTTTCATCCCACAAATAAAAAAACATTCTCACTCAATCCCTTCAACAACTTAGCCGCCGCCAGCCGCCGCCCACAATCCCCGTGCTAACGCTAAAACCGGGAAACCACACATATGGCTAGCTTGGCTCAATTCCTCACCAACCGCGAAAACTCTCAGCACTCCACCGGACCCCGCACCCTTGAAGGCAAGCGGGCCTCCTCCCTCAATTCCCTCCGGCACGGCTTAACCAGTCAGCTCGTGCTTCTGCCCGGCGAAGACGCCGCACCCTACGAAGCCTTTCGCGCCAAACTCCTGCATGAACTCGCCCCGAAAGCACGGTGGAGGAAATGCTCGCCCAATCCGTTTGCGAAACGCAGTGGCGTCTCGAACGCGCCCGCAAGAACGAGGTCAACATCCTCGCCCTGCCGCATTTCGAAAAGCTGCCTGAAGGCATCGCCGGCACTCAAGACCCCGCTGAGCGCAATGCCATGATCGAAGCCTACGCCTGCATCAAATATGAAAAAGCGCTCCGCAATCTCGACACCCAGGAAGGCCGCTTGCAGCGGGCGCTCTCCCAAGGCCTCACTGATTTCCGTTCTCTCCAGGAAGACCGCCAGACCGCTTACAACAAGATGACGGAAGCCATTAACGCTCGCAATTACCACGACGTCACGGAGCGCCCCTTCCATCCCGCCGAATCTGGCTTCGTTTTTACAACCGCCGAAATCGAGCAGGAAATCGAGGCCCGCCACTTCCAGACTGATTCCCAAAACACCCGCGGAGTCCCCCAACTCGAGACTAAATCGGAGCGCGCCACCCGGTTCGCCCGCTCAAGGGACCGCGTGGTGCATGCGTTTAAGCGTCCGCAACACGAACTTGACCTTGCGCTGAAGGTGATGAACGCCGCCTAAGTCCGCCTCTACAATAAGAGCTGAGTGATTGCCCGCCGTTACGTTGTCCGTGGTTCCGTCCAGGGTGTAGGCTTCCGCTATTTCGTTCATCGAAAGGCGACAGCCCTGCAAATTAGCGGCCTCGTTCGCAACTTAAACGATGGCTCGGTGGAGGTCATCGCCATCGGCACCAAAGATCAGCACGCGCAGCTCGCCGGGCATCTCCACATCGGGCCCCTGGGCTCTGAAGTGCGCGGCGTTGAAGAGCTTGAGTCGCCTATGCAACAATACAATTCGTTTTCAATCGCCCGCTAGCTCAACACTCATGGACAATCTGAAGCAGCTCATCCGGGAAGTCCCGGATTTTCCCAAGCCCGGCATCCTGTTCTATGACATCACCACCCTCCTGAAGAACGCCGAAGGTCTGCGCGTCGTCATCGATCAACTAAAAGACCAATACCGCGATACCAGAGTCGATACCGTCATCGGCATTGAAGCGCGCGGCTTCATCTTCGCCCCGGCCCTTGCTTATGCGCTCGGCGCGGGTTTTATCCCCGTTCGCAAGCCGAAAAAGCTGCCCGCCGAATGTGTCTCGGTCACTTACGATCTCGAATACGGCACCGACACACTGCAGATGCACCGTGACGCAGTAGGCAACGGCCACCGCGTTCTCATCATCGACGATCTCCTCGCCACCGGAGGCACCGCCTCAGCCGTCGCCAGGATGGTCGAACAAATGGGCGGCATAGTAGCGGGATTGGGCTTCGTCATCGAACTCGATTTCCTTGAAGGCCGCAAAAAACTCGAAGGCCGGGAAATCTTCTCCCTTCTGCATTATTGATGGAGACACGCACCGCCACCGTGAAGGCTAACGCCAAAATCAACCTCGGCCTCCGCATTCTCGCGAAACGCCCAGATGGTTTTCATGAACTCCGCACCGTCTTCCAAACCATCTCCCTGGCCGACACGCTCACCATCTCCTATACTCCCTGCCGCAAAATCTCCGTCACCCTTGAAGGCATGCCGGACGTACCCGACAACCTGGCCACCCGCGCCGCCCAAGCCATCCTCAAAGAGATGCGGACCGGCGGCACCGTCCACATCCACATCCAAAAGCAGATCCCGATGGGAGCGGGCTTGGGCGGCGGTTCCTCCAATGCCGCAGCCATTCTGCTCACCCTCCCCGTGCTAGCCGGACGCGCAGTCGCCCTCACACGCCTACTCTCTCTGGCCGCCCCTCTCGGCAGTGACGTCCCGTTCTTCCTCATTGGCGGAACCGCCCTCGGCCTCGGCCGCGGCGAAGAACTCTACCCGCTTGAAGATTTTCCGCCCCTCGCCGGTCTCCTGCTCACCCCCGGTATCCACGTCTCTACCCCCGAAGCCTTCCGGGCGCTCAGCCCCTCCCTCACCAGTCCCGAACCGAAAAAGCAGTCCTTCCAGGAAAGCGTTCGCCAGCCACTCCTCGCTCCCCTGGTCAATGATTTCGAATCTGTAGTCTTCCCCCAACACCCACGCCTCAAAGCCCTGAAACGCTCGCTCCTCAAACAAGGTGCCGCTCAAGCCCTCATGTCCGGCAGCGGCTCCGCAATTTTCGGCCTATTTAACCAAAAAGAAACACTCGCGGGCGTCGTACAATCTGGAAAAGGAGAAAGTGTTGTCCCAATCTCTCTCCTCACCAGGTCCCGCTACCGCTCCCAATGGAAAAAGTGCCTGCAACCCCATACGCAAGGTGATTTATGGCCGCCCCGAAGCCTGTACGCGCAATGAATCCGGAACGCATCAAGATCTTCACCGGCAGGGCCAATCCCGCTCTTGCCGAGGAGATGGCACAGTCTCTCGGCCTCGAAATTGGCAAAGCGAAAATCAAACAGTTCTCTGACGGGGAAATAAATCCGCAGATCGGCGAAAACGTGCGCGGCGCGGATTGCTTTGTCGTGCAGCCCACCTGTTGCCCCGTCGATCAGCACCTGATGGAGCTGCTTCTCATGATCCAGGCGCTGAAACTGTCTTCAGCGGAAAGGATCACGGCGGTGTTACCATACTATGGTTACGGTCGTCAGGATCGAAAAGATAAGCCGCGTGTGCCGATTTCGGCCAAACTCGTGGCCCAACTGATCGAAACTGCGGGCGCTGATCGGGTGATGGCGGTGGATTTACATGCCGCGCAAATCCAGGGTTTCTTCGATGTACCGGTAGACCACCTGTTTTTCAGGCCGGTCATGATCGACTACTTCAAACGCCAGGAGATTAAAGATCTAATGGTGGTATCGCCCGATGCGGGCGGTGTGGAGCGGGCTCGTTCTGTCGCCAAACGGCTGAACGCACCCTTGGCTATTATCGATAAACGCCGCGAGGACGCAAATGTAGCGGAAGTAATGAATGTAATCGGTGATGTTCGCGGCCGTAACTGTTTGATCGTAGACGATATGATCGATACAGCCGGTACCCTGGTAAAGGGTGCGGAAGCCCTTCTGAAGTTCGGGGCAATCAGCGTGACCGCATGCGCCACTCATGGCGTGTTGTCAGGTCCGGCAATTGAACGTATTAATGGCTCTCAAATCAAAGAAGTAATCGTTTCGAATTCCATTCCGGCAACGGAAGCAACAAAGCAGAGTCCCAAGATCAAGTCGTTGTCGATTGCGCCGCTCTTAGCCAGAGCAGTCCAATCGATTCATGAAGAAACGTCAGTCAGTATTTTATTCGGCTAGGGCAACCCACGAGCAGTACCTACGGACTTGCCCGAAGGAAGCAGTTTGAGAACAGATACGGTAGTAAATGCGGAGATCCGAGAGACCCGCGGCAAAAATGAGGCCCGTCGCACACGCGTGCGCGGCATGATTCCTGGTGTGGTGTACGGAGCTTTCAAAGACCCAGTCTCCATCGCCCTCAACCCCAAGTACATCACCCAGATCCTGCGCAGCAAGAGCGGCCACAATACCATCTTCAATATTGAAGTGGCTGGCGGTGAAACCACTCCCGTCATGGTCGTCGATGAGCAATACGATCCCGTCAAGAGCAACCTGCTCCACGTCGATTTGAAGCGCATTGATCTTGCAAAGCGAATCCGCGTCAGCGTTCCCGTGCTCACGCATGGTGAAGCTAAGGGCATTAAACTCCAGGGCGGCCAGCTCGAAATCATTACGCGTTCTGTCGAAATCGAATGCATCCCGGATGACATCCCGGGCAGCTTCACGGTTGACGTGTCGGAACTCATGTTGGGCCAAAGCACCCGCGCCAGCGAAATCACCATGCCCGGCGATGCCCGACTGATTAGCTCTGGCGAGATGGTCATTGCTCACGTCGTTGGCCAGCGTGCCGAAGCGGTCGCCCCCGTAGCAGCTGTCGCCGAACCTGAAGTAGCCAAGGCCAAGGGTAAGAAGGAAGACGAAGCCCCGGCTGCGGACGCCAAGGCGAAAAAGAAGTAGTCTGCTGTGTTTCTGGTGATGGGCCTGGGCAACCCCGGGGAAGAATATGCGCACTCGCCGCATAACCTGGGGTTCCTCGCCATAGACCGCTTGGCCGCCGAACGCGGCATCCGCGTCACCCGGAACGATTCGAAAGCGCTTACCGGCGTGGGAGTTTCGGAATCGGGAGCGCATCTTTTGTTAGCCAAGCCTCAGACCTATATGAATCTGAGCGGCGTCTCAGTCAAAGCGCTGATGGCAAAACATGAAATCGGTCCGGAAAAGCTGATTTTGGTGTATGACGAGTTGGATTTACCGTGGGGTGAGATCAGAATCCGCCCCAACGGCCGGCCCCGTGGGCATAACGGAGTTCGTTCTGTAGCCGAGCAGTTGGGGACGGAAGAGTTTACAAGAGTTCGCTTGGGTGCAAACCCCGGCCATCCGCTGAAAAGCGGAGCGGATTATCTGCTAGCCCCGATGTCCAGGCAGCAGAAGAAGGAATTGGAAGAGGCGCTTGGGGTTGTTGCCCAGGCGGTAAATTCAATAATTGCTGACGGCGTCGAAATGTCCATGGCGAAATTCAATCGTCGCGCCGGAGGCTGACAAAAGAGGATAGATGAGAATTTACGAACAGCTGTTCATTATGAAGCCGGATCTTCCGGAAGAAGAAGTTGATACGTTTGTTGAACAATTGACCGCCAATATCGCGCTCGTTGGTGGCACTGTCGATAAGGTGGAAAAGTGGGGCAAGCGCCGCCTCGCCTACAAGGTTGACAAGTTCAAGGACGGCACCTATGTCCTGCTGCAGTTCACCTCGGAAGCCGAAGCGGTGAAGGAAGTGGAACGCCGCCTCCGCGTGGCGGAAACGGTCATCAAGTTCCAGACCGTCCGCATTGATGAAACTTTGAAGCGCCTCGATAAGCGCAAGAAAGAGCGCGATAAGCGCGCCGCCCGCAAAGCGTTGCAGCCACAGGCCCCTGCGCCTGCCGCTCCCGCGCCCATGTTTGGCGAACCGGAAGGTCACGCCGCGCCTGGTGCACCAGCACCTGCCACGCCCGCCCCCGCTCAGCCGGAACCGCAAGTAGCCAATCCGCAAATAGCCAATGAGGGAGAGAAATAGACCATGCCCGAATCATCTAAAGAAACCCGCGGCAGCCGTCCCGGTAGCGCTTCCCAGCGTCCCACCGGCGGGGATAAAGCCGTTGCCACCGGCAAGAAACAGTATTTCCGGCGCAAGAAAGTCTGCCGGTTCTGTGTCGAAAAAATCGACGACATCAATTACAAAGATGTCCGTCTGCTGAGCGCCTTCATCGCCGAGCGCGGCAAGATTGTGCCCCGCCGCATCTCCGGCGTGTGCGCTCCTCACCAGCGCCGCGTAAGCGACGCCATCAAGAAAGCACGCAATATCGCGCTGCTGCCCTTCGCGGCAGCCGTCTAAGGAGGCCACCCATGGACATCATTCTTAGAGAAGACATCGACCATCTCGGCAGCCGCGGCGACCTCGTCAAGGTTGCCGATGGCTACGCCCGCAACTTCCTGCTTCCCCAGAAAAAAGCCGTACTCGCTACCGATTCGAACCGCAAGATCATCGAACAGGAGCGCCAGGCCCACGTCCGCAAAGACGCCAAGCTGAAGGAAGAGTTTGAAGCGCAGGCTAAGCTCGTCACCGGAACCGTCATCACCATCGCCCAGCGCGTCGGTGAGAACGATCATCTGTTCGGCTCCGTTACCGCTCAAAATATCGCCGATCAATTGGAGCTCAAAGGCTTCCATATCGAGCGCCGTAAAATCCAACTCGAAGAGCCCATCCGCACCCTGGGTGAGCACAAGATTACGATTCGTCTGCACCGCGACGTGACCGCCGAAATCACGGTCAACGTGGTCAAAGAAGACTAGCGGCATGTTCGACCTTACCGGTCAAACAGCCATCGTCACCGGAGCCGCGACAGGGTTGGGCGAAGCAATCGCCCGGCGCTTCTCGGCCGCCGGTGCAGCGGTCGCGGTAGCCGATCGCGATCTGGCGGGAGCCGAAGCCGTCGCCGCCTCGCTTGGGTCTTTCGCCGTTGAAGTAGACATCACCAAAGCAGCGTCAGTACAAGCGGCAACCGCCGCCGTCTTAGCTAAAACCGGCCGCATCGATATCCTGGTGAACAACGCCGGAATCGCGGGAAGAGCCGCCCCCATCTGGGAGCAAACCGAAGAAGACTGGAACCTGGCCATCGCCATCAATCTGACCGGCATCTTTCTCTTCTGCAAAGCCGTCCTCCCGCACATGCGCGAGCGCAAATACGGCAGAATCGTGAGCATCGCCTCCATCGCCGGCAAAGAAGGCAACCCCAACATGTGCGCCTATTCCGCCAGCAAAGCAGGCGTGATCGGCCTCACCAAATCCATCGCGAAAGAAGTCGCTACCGAAGGCATCTGCATTAACTCGGTAGCTCCCGCCGTGATCCGCACCAAAATCCTGGAGCAGCTTACCCCACAGCAAGTTGCCTACATGACGGACCGCATCCCCATGAAGCGCACGGGCGAGCCGAACGAGATCGCCGCCGTAGTCCACTTCCTCGCCAGCCCCGACGCAAGCTTCGTCACGGGCCAGTGCTACGATGCCAGCGGCGGTCGCGCCACGTACTAAACTTAGAGCGTGGCCGAGACGAATGGGAGCGGCGGATACATAAACGAACGGCTATTTCATCAACACCGCGAGAATTTTCTACAAGAGCGTTAAATGCTCCTCAAGGCCCAGGAGGTCATGCAGGATTCATTGCAACAGCTCGATAAGAAACTGGATCCTCTTGGCCGATGCCCAACTCGCGACCGATGAACGGTTGAACGCGCTGATCACCACGGTAGACGGAATCATCCACGCCAGGTAGTGCCTGTCGCACAGCCTGAGACCTTCCGCGCCGCCGCACTATATCATCGGCGCAATGAGCTTCAGATCCTCGATCAACATCCGCATCTCCCGCTCACGATCCTCATCCTGCGCCCTCAAAATGGCAGACGGATGAATCGTTCCCATCAAATGCTCCGCCAGCGTCGAAGCCACAAATACCCCACGATCCTTAGTCACCCGCCAACTCTTCCCGATCACAGCCTGCCCCGCGGTAGCGCCCAAGCAAACGATGACCCTGGGCTTCACCACCGCAATTTCCGCCTGCAGCCAGGGCATGCAAGCCGAAACCTCCAGCGCCCCCGGCTTCTCGTGAATCCGCCGCTTGCCCCGCAAAGTGAACTTGAAATGCTTCACGGCATTGGTCACATAGGTTTTCGAACGGTCAATTCCGGCCGATTCCAGCGCTTGATCCAGCAGCCGCCCAGCAGGACCCACAAACGGCGCTCCTGCCAGGTCTTCATCATTGCCTGGCTGTTCCCCAATCAGCATCGCCGAAGCAGTCCGCGCACCTTCACCGAACACAGTCTGAGTCGCGTGCCGCCACAAATCGCAACCCTGGCAACTTTTTGATGCCGCCTGTAACTCTTCCCAATTCGCATTCACCGGCACAAACGACAACGCTGAAAGTTTCTCCATATAAACTGGGAAGCAGGTTGTCTACCAGTGCTTCAGCCCTCCTTCGCCAACTAGGATTCGTCAGCGCCACGGCGCTCGTCGTCTCGAACATGGTTGGCAGCGGAATCTTCGCCACCACCGGGTTCCTGGCCGGTGATCTCGGCAGCGCACCGCTCATCCTGGCTGTCTGGCTGGTAGGCGCAGTCTTCGCGTTCGCCGGAGCACTCAGCTATTCCGAACTGGGCATCAACTTCCCGTCCTCAGGCGGTGAGTACGTCTATCTAACTGAAGCCTACGGTCCGGTCTGGGGCTTTATGTCCGGATGGGTCAGCTTTTTCGCGGGCTTCTCCGCGCCCATTGCCGCAGCCGCGCTTGCGTTCGCCCACTACATTGGCTTCTTCTTCCCGGCGTTCGCGAACCCCTTCTTTACCGTAGGCAATGGCGCGATTACATTGCGCCTCGGTTGGTCCGAAGTATTGGCGGCTGCACTGATTGCATTCTTCACGGTCATCAACTGCTTCGGAGTGCGCCCCGTCGCGAGGCTTCAGAACGCACTCACCGCCACCAAGCTGCTGGTCCTTGTGCTCTTCATCGGGCTCGGATTCCTGATCGGCAACGGCAGCATGAATCACTTCAGCCAGCATGCGGTAAGGACCTCAATAAACAGCCTCCCCGTTCAATTCGTCATCAGCCTTCTGTGGGTGATGGTGGGTTATAGCGGATGGAATGCCGCCACCTACGTCGCCGAAGAAGTCGAACACCCGCGCCGCACGCTGCCACTCGCCATCGCCGCCGGCACCACCATCGTTACCGCTCTCTATCTTGGTTTGAACCTGATCTTCATCTACGCGACGCCCATTGAACAGATGAAAGGCCAGGTCGCCGTCGGTTCGCAAGCCGCGGTTAATCTCTTCGGTCCCAGAATCGCGGATACCTTCGCGGTATTGATGGCCATCTCCATCACCTCCACCGTGAACGCCATGATCACCATCGGCCCGCGCGTCTATTACGCCATGGCAAAGAACGGCGCCTTCTTCGCGTCTGCCGCCCGCGTGCACCCGCGATACCGCACGCCGGTCATCGCGATTGTTGCGCAAGGTGCATGCGCGATATTGATGACGCTCACGCCCTTCCCGGACCTGATCCTCTATATCGGATTCAGTCTCACCGTCTTCACCGCGCTCTCCGCCGCGTCTCTGTTCCTATTCCGGCGCAGGCCGCACTGGCAAAAGTTGCCCGCCCTCAACTTCGCATGGCCCGCGATTCCCGCAGCATACGTCATAGCTTCCGCGGCAATGGTGATCTATGGCCTGATCTGGCAGCCGCGCGCATCGCTGACGGCCATTCTCACTGTCGCCATGGGAGCGTTGATGTACCAGTTCACTTCCGCGCGAGCCAAGCCAGAAACATCCCATCTGGAGCAACATCCTCCCAGTACGAGATGAACTGGCTCTTCACCTCCCGGCAATCGCGCAGCAGCAGTTTCTCAAGTTCACCGCGCTTGAACCAACGTTCCCACTCTGGAGTCTTCAACCGCCCGAAATGCTCGGCGTTCTTATCGATGATCACCAGCTTTCCACCGGGCTTCAACACGCGGCACATCTCACTCACCGCAAGCTCAATCTCAACTGCATGCTCCAGAGATTCCGTCGCGTACACGAAGTCAAAGCGCTCAGCAGGGTAGGGAAGCGCCGTCATCAGACCCGCTTGGGTGGTGATACCGGCAGGGACGAATTTCAACATCTCCGGCGAGATATCCAGCCCGTGAATCTGCGCTCCGGGATATCGCTCCTGCAGAACGCGGGCAAACCGGCCCTTGCCGCAGCCCAGGTCCAGAACCGCTTTGCCCTCCAGATCGCCGAACCACTTCAAGATCGCCTGGACATGCGCGATCCGCGGATCGATGGTTGCCGGAAAGTGTTCGTCATCCGACGAAGACCGGTCGAACTCATCCCGAATCTGCCGCGCCAATTCCGGAGTCAAATGCCGCGGCTGTCTCCGGAACCAATTCACGCCCGCGTCAGGAAAATGGGCAGCCCGGTTTTGTCGGAATAGTAAGGCCGGAAGCGCTCCACGTTGTACATGGTGGGAATGTCTACCTTGCGTGGCCCCAGTTTCGGGTCAGGAATCGGCACCGCTTCATAGCAGCCATGATTGATGCCCATCATCACGCCGTGCTGGCCCGCTTTGATGCAATCGACAGCCATGCCCGCGAAGGTTGCTGCAATCATCTTGTCCACAAAATCAGGGCTGCCGCTGCGAAGATCGTATGTCAAGTCGCTGACAATCGTCTCTTCCCCCACACGCCTCTGAATCTCATCGCTCAAGACTTCGCCCACGTTTGCCTTCTTGCGATGCCCGAAGGCGTCCGCTTCGCCCTTGTCCTGCTGCGCGTAACCTTCCCACTGCGCGCCCTCGGACAAAATCACCAGCGAGTAGTTGCTGGGGCTCTTCCGCTTGTCCGTCATGACAACATCGATGAGCTTGTCCAGATTGAACTTGTGTTCCGGAATGCAGCATCTCAGCGAGGTGACGTAAGCAGTGTAAAGCGCCGTGTATCCGGCATCGCGGCCGAAGATCCGAAAGATCCCAATTCGCTCATGCGAGCCGACCGTGGTACGCTGCCGCTCAATCGCTTCCATGGCGCGCGAAATTGCGGTTGAAAACCCGATGCAGTACTCGGTATTCCGCACATCGTTGTCCATCGTCTTCGGAATCGCAATCACCTTGATGCCCTTCTTATCCAGGTGCGCCGCGTAACTCAACGTATCGTCGCCGCCAATGGCAATCAAATAATCGAGCCCTAAATGCTCCACATTCTTGAGCACCTGCGGAGTCATATCGAAAACGGTGTTGGTCACCCCGTCTTTGGTATTCTGCGAACTTTCAAAAGTTTGACCCTTTAGAAACTCCGGCAGCTTCTTCATCTTTGTCGGATTCGTTCTCGACGAGTGAAGGTACGTGCCCCCGGTTCGGTCAATGGTGCGGGTGTTGTCCGTGGTTAGCGGAAGAATGTAGCGGCTCACGCTTGCCGGGTCTTCAAAATTGACGTGAGTCAATCCTTCCCAGCCGCGGCGGATACCGATCACCTCGCAATCGATTTCGCGGCACCGATACACCACCGTCTTAATTACCGCATTCAACCCGGGAACGTCGCCGCCGCCGGTCAGGATTCCAATTTTCTTCGAACTCATCTTTTCTATTTATGATGGTCTATTTATGATGGATTTTGCGGCGGATGTCAGGTAAAAATTCCCGGAAGACGTTTCTGCCCGCATTCGTGGCAATCTGGATCCCCGCATTGATCAGCCCATCCCCAACTTTGCCATCGGTACGGTGGGGCAGCCACAAAGCAGATGCCTGCCCGGCGGCAAACGCACCGATCACCGATCCATAAGCGAAGTTTCGGCCGCCGCTATCCGTGTGAGCGATCAGAACCTGCAAGGCGGCATGAAGCGCGCGTGAGCCAGGGCTGTAGCCGTCAGGGGCGCGGAAAAATCGCGGGTCCAAATGTAAAGCCGAATCGAATCCGAAAGCCACGGTGTTGCGGATTCCAATTCGTGCATAAGCTGTACCGAAGCGTTTGCCGTATCCTTCCCAAGTGCGGCCATACGCGCCAGGTGTGTTGGTTGCTTCACTCAATCCCGCTGATAAGATTGCACCCGCAACAGCACTTGGCGAAGCAATGCGCTTGACGTAAATTCTCAGTTTATCGTGCACTTCGATAGAAGGCGCATCGTCAGGGGCTCCTATGTACGTGAGCCCATCTTTGTAGGGCAACCCCAAAGATTGAACGGTATTTTGGCCACTCGCCAAAAAGGGTAGCAGGAGTAATGTCCCGCGCAATAGCTTCATATCTCACGGTACCAGAGCGTGTTTCATTCCAAGCAGCCGTTTGGCGAATTGCGTGCAAGCTTAAACTCCATTCATCTTACAAACTCCTGAGGAGATTTTATGAAGATAGCGGGTAAGCCTTACATTGTGCCGAATATCGGAAAAGTGGAGCGCGCGGCGTCCATCATGGGCGGTTCACTCCTGGCGTTTATCGGGGCCAAGCGCCGCGACACGTGGGGTGCGGGCCTTGCGATACTCGGTGCGGGTTTTCTGCGGCGAGGGATTACAGGCTACACCTATACCTACCAGTTCCTGGGAGTTCGCACTGCTCCGAAAGGCCAGGGAAAAAACGTGAGTATCCCTTATGAATTGGGAATTAAGGTGGAACGCGCGGTCACCATCAACAAGCCGAGGGAAGAGGTCTTTGCATTCTGGCGCAACCTGGAAAATTTACCCCGCTTTATGAAACATCTAAAGACGGTGAAAATAACAGGACACAAGACTTCGCATTGGGTTGCAAACGGGCCCGCTGGCCGAACGGTGGAGTGGGATGCGGAAATCATCAACGAAACGGAAAACGAACTCATTGCCTGGCGTTCCCTTGAGGGGAGCACGGTGCAGAATGCAGGCTCGGTCCACTTCACGGATGCCACGGGAAACCGTGGCACACAAATCTGGATTTCCCTGCAATACAATCCCCCCGGCGGTGTATTGGGAGCCTTGTTCGCAAGGCTGTTCGGCGAAGAGCCGGAACAACAAATAGCGGAAGATCTGGGCCGGTTAAAAGCAATGATGGAAGCCGGGCAGGTGCCGACAAATTCTGGCCAAGCTTCCGGCAGAGAGCAGGAGCAAGAACAGAAGAAGCGGTCTGAAGAAGAATCCGTACGGCAGGCTTCGGAAGAATCGTTCCCCGCCAGTGACGCTCCCGCTTACCGTTAAACAAATTGAGGACCAAACTTCATGAAAGCAATTTGCTGGCACGGCACAAACGACGTTCGCGTCGACACGGTTCCCGATCCGAAGATTATTAGTTCCCGGGATGCGGTGATTCAAGTCACCTCCACAGCTATTTGTGGCTCTGATCTGCATCTTTTGAACGGCTTCATCCCCACCATGGAGAGTGGCGATATTCTAGGCCACGAATTCATGGGTGATGTTGTGGCGGTAGGAACCGATGTCCCCAATTTGAAGAAAGGAGACCGCGTGGTTGTACCTTTCACGCTCTCCTGCGGCGCATGCTGGTTTTGCAAGGCATCGTTTTTTTCCTGCTGCGATAATTCGAACCCGAATGCCGCGATGGCGGAGAAACTGTACGGCTCCAGCGGTGCCGGACTGTTCGGCTTCTCGCATTTAAACGGGGGGTACGCTGGCGGCCAAGCCGAGTACGTCCGGGTTCCGTATGCGGATGTGGGCCCGATCAAGGTGCCAGAATCGCTGAGTGATGAGCAGGTGCTGTTTCTATCCGATATTTTCCCAACCGCTTATATGGCCGCGGAAAATTGCAATATCCAGCCCGGGGATACCGTCGCGATCTGGGGCGCGGGGCCAGTTGGCCTTCTCGCCATTCGTTGCGCCTATCTGTTGGGTGCGGAAAGGGTGATCTCCATCGATAGCATCGCCATACGACTTAAAAAAGCAAAAGAAGCCAAGGCGGAAGTTTTGAATTACCAGGATGACGATGTGCTCGCGAAGCTCAAAGAAATGACAGGCGGGCGCGGGCCCGATTCCTGCCTGGATGCCGTGGGTCTTGAAGCCCATGGAACATCGGTGGATGCGCTTTATGACAAGGCGAAACAGGCAGTCCGGCTGGAGACCGATCGCACCTACGCTCTACGCCAGGCTATCCAGGCTTGCCGCAAAGCCGGTACCATTTCTGTTCCCGGCGTGTACGCGGCGTTTGTGGACAAGTTTCCGTTGGGTACCGTTTTCGCCAAGGGTCTGACATTGAAGATGGGGCAAACGCATGTGCAGCGTTACACCAAGCCGCTGCTGGAACGCATTGAAAAAGGCGACATCGATCCTTCGTTCATCATCACCCACCGGGTGAAGCTGGCGGACGGACCCGCCGCCTACCAGACGTTTAAGAATAAAGAAGATGATTGCGTCAAAGTCGTGATGACGCCGTAATTCGGGCTACACCCACCAAGGCGCGGCCGGATCTTCTTTGATGATGATGGAATCAAGGAAGCGGATCGCCTTGGTGAGGCCTTCTTCGGGCGACAAAATCGTATCTTCGTGCTCGATCGAAAGGACGTAATCGTAGCCGAACATCCGCAGCGTTGAAATAAACTCGCTCCACCATTCCGCACCGTGGCCGTAACCGCATGTTCGGAATATCCAAGCTCTATTTTGTTCATCAGTATATTTCTTGGTGTCCAGCACGCCCGTCAGCGGCAGATTTCTTTCATAGATCTGCGTGTCTTTGGCGTGAACGTGGAATATGGAATCGCCGAGCAAGCGAATGGCGGCAATGGGATCGATCGCCTGCCAGAACATATGGCTGGGATCGTAATTGCAACCGATGGCCTTGCCCGCAATGGAACGCAGCCGCAGCATGGTCTCCGGGCTGTAAACAACGAAGCCCGGGTGCATTTCAATAGCGATTTTCACGCCGTGAGATTCCGCAAACTTGGCGCGTTCGGTCCAGTAGGGCGTGACGCATTTTTCCCATTGCCAGTCAAGAACATCCAGATATTCCGGCGGCCAGGGACAAGTCACCCAATTGGGATATTTCGCGGTGGGACAATCGCCAGGGCAGCCTGAGAAATCGATTACCACCGGCACCCCAAGTTTTTCGGCGAGGAGAATTGTCTTGTGGTTGATATCGGCGTAAGCCTTGGCTACCGCCTGGTTCGGATGAAGTGGATTGCCGTGACAGCTTAAAGCGCTGATGGTGACGCCGTGATCGGCAAGTGTCTTCTTAAAAGTGTCCAGTTCGGCGGGCTTGTCGAGCATGGACAATTTGCAATGCGGATCGCCGGGATAGTTCCCTGTACCGAGTTCGACGGTAGAAACCCCGTTGGCTTTCAGCTTCTTCAAAACATCAGGCAATGGCATCTGTGCCAACAGCGCGGTAAAGACTCCGACTCTCATAACGGATTAGCTTATCGCACGGCTGCCCAAGTTGCAGCCCTAGGCGGAACACGCTAAATTAGGAAGAGTATTTTTCCGCGCACCCGTAGCTCAGCTGGATAGAGCGTCTGACTACGAATCAGAAGGTCGCATGTTCGAATCATGCCGGGTGCACCATCTAAATGTTTGTCAGCAGGCAACTTAATCGATTCTGTTTCCCCCCTTAAGAATTGTGAAATCAGCCCTGTGGGGAAAATTGTGGGGAATGCGATCCTAGTCAGTTCTTTGTGGGCCTGGCATGTTGACATAACGCATCGTTGTTTCCAAGTCAGCGTGTCCTGCGCGTCGCGTTAGTTCATACGGGTTTACCCCGATTCAGCCCAGCGTGTAAGGCAAGTGTGCCGTAGCGTATAAACAACGAAGGGCTCTACCCTCGAGACCATGAGAGCCGCGCCGTGCTGCTTTTTGACACTGCTTTGCTCAGCGTGTCCGGTCTTGGTTTTCGCTGGGAAAATCCATTCTTCTGAAGCCGTCGCGAATCGTTTTTCGAGAATTTTCATACTACGGGGCGTCGCTGGCACGGAACGCCTGGCACGCGATGTCTTGCCTTCGTAATTTTGGATGTTCCCGTATCGGATATACGACCATTTCAAGCCGTATGCTTCCTCGGGCCGGAAGCCACAATCGATTAGGATCGTTGCCAAATGCCGCAACAACGGAGGTGCAACTCCCAGGTACAGCCTCTCTTCTTCTAGAGACATGTTGTCGGGTAGACGAAATGATTTTCGAGGGAGAACCCTCGAAGGCATAGTCCATTTAACGCCTCATCCGGAAGTGAAACAGGCACTCGGTGTCCTAAAGAACGCGGGATTGCCGATGGTTACTCTCACCAACTCTAGCCAGAAAGCGGCTGAGCAGCGGGTGCATATGCAGGCCTGACGGAGTTCTTTGATTGCCAGTGAATTTACAACGTCTTCTATATCGTTAAGTTGTTATACACTCTCTGGGCATGACCGCGGTTTCGTCTCGACTACAATTTGCGATCCTTGCGGCATTGCTGGCTGGGCTCCCCGCTCAAAGTTTGCTTGCACAAGTAGACGCGGGCACGGTGCTCGGCTTGGTAACGGATGCATCGGGCGCTTCGATTCCGCGGGCCAAGGTAACCCTTATCAACGAAGGCACCGGGCTATCCGCCAGGACAGTGACGGACGAAAAAGGTAACTATCTGTTTCCCACAGTGAAGGTGGGGGTATATTCCGTTACCGCCGAGAAAGATGGCTTTGCCCGAAGTACCCGAACCCATCTGAACCTCAATATCCAACAGCAAGCCCTCGTGAATTTTTCGTTGACTCCGGGCAGCGTGGAACAGACGCTCACCGTGAGCGGCGGGTCTGAATTGCTGCAAACGCAGGAAGCCTCGGTAGGACAGGTGATGGAGACGCGGACGATCCGCGATTTGCCTCTGAACGGCCGCAATTACATTTTTCTGGCGCAGCTTTCGGCCGGCGTTACCTTCGGACAAAAAGATAGCCGAGGAGAAAACAGCAACGGCCGCTTCGCCGCGAACGGTACACGGCCAACGCAAAATAACTATCTCTTAGATGGCATGGATAATAATTCATCCATCGTTTCCCGGCAGAACGGAAAAGATTATGTTGTGCTCACCCCTGTGGATGCGGTCTCCGAGTTCAAAGTGCAGACGAATAACTACAGTGCCGAGTTCGGAAGGGCGGCGGGCGCGGTTCTGAATGCGACTGTGAAATCAGGAACGAACGGGTTTCATGGCGACGTTTGGGAATTCCTCCGCAATGACAAGCTGGATGCTGCTGATTTCTTTGTCAATGCCGCGGGGCAACCCATCGCGGAGTATCGGCGAAACCAGTTCGGATTTACGCAAGGCGGACCTGTGGTGATTCCGAAGCTTTATAACGGGCGCAACCGGACCTTCTTCTTTGTGGACTATGAAGGCACGCGAATCCGTCAGGCGAACCCGCGCACAAGCACCGTTCCCACGGCCGCGCAGAGAGCAAGCGGTTACACCAACTTCAGCGATCTGATCGCTTTTCAATCCGGAACACGAAGCGACCTTCTGAATCGGTCGTTTGCATCCGGCACGATTTTCGACCCGGCCACCACTCGTTCGTTACCCGGCGGGTATGTGCGAGATCCATTTCCCGGCAATATGATCCCTTCCTCGCGGTTGGATTCCAATGGAGTAAGGCTTTTGCAACTGTTGCCCAACCCAAATCTTCCCGGCATTCTTTCCAACTACAGCAGTTCGCCGATCTATCAGGACGACACGAATAGTTTCGACATCCGCATGGACCATTCGCTGCGTCAGCAAGACCAGATGTTTGTTCGCTTCAGCCGTTCCAAGCTGGACCGGATACACTCGGGACCGTTTACCGGTTACGCCGATGGCGGCGATTCTACGGCGAACAGTAACTTGACTGACACCAGCCTGAACTCGGTGGTCAGCGAAACGCATCTCTTCAGTTCCGCGATCGTGAATGAGTTCCGGATGGGCATCAATCGCGAGCATGCCTTGTGGCTGCAGCCGAACGGAAATGTGCTGGGCATCCCCGCGCAATTTGGGATCCAAGGCGTTCCGCAAACTCCAGGCAACGGCGGCCTTCCCACGTTCAACATCGCATCACTAACGCGTTTCGGGAGCAACGGATTTTTACCGAGCGATAAGTATGGCACTACGCCACAACTTACCGACGATCTCTCCTGGAATCGCGGAGCTCATTCGCTGCGATTCGGCTTTATGGGGCAGCGAATCCTGGTGCCGTTCGCGCAGCCACCCCAATCGCGCGGTCTGTTTAACTTTAGCGGAGTGTATACATCCGTAATCAATAAGACCGATGCCACCACCGCCGTTACACAATTTCTTCTCCGCCCCACCGCGAGTTCCGACTTGGCCGGCGCGAATCAAGTGCAGTTATCCAACTTTCATACCCACGATCTGCGGCGCAAGTACATCGGGGGCTATGCGCAGGATTCGTGGAAAGTGACGCCGCAACTGACTGTGAATTTCGGATTGCGGTGGGATTACTTCAGCTTTCCTTACGACCGGTTCGGAGA
>JAYTGM010000385.1:0-11220 GCA_043733425.1 Terriglobia bacterium | reverse complement strand
CACACCAGAGAAGGCTGCGCGCTGGCGCAACCGTTATCTGGATGGCGGGATCGACGCCCTCGAAAAAGATGCGTCACGTCCCGGCAGACCACGCACCACATGAACCTTCAGGAGTTTCCCACCGGCACTCTTCTCTCTAGAGAACTTAATCAGTCACAAACGTGACTCACCCTATTTTCAACCACTTACCCCAAAGATCCGCAAAATACGATTCCTCATGTGCTATCCCAGAACCAGAAAGGAGAGTTCACAAAACCGCAAGCCCCCTTGCGCAAAATTGGGTTCGTTCCGGAAAACTTGATTAAACCCAATTCCCCTTCAGCGCGCCGGTTTCACAACCGCGCCATCCTTCATCACAAACTTCACCGTGCGCAGGCAGGTAATGTCCTGGCTGGGGTCCCCTTCCATTGCAATCAAATCGGCCAGCAATCCCGGTTTTACCGAACCGATCTCCATATGCAGCACCCGGCCCGCGACAGACGTCGCCGCCTTCAAGGCGTCCACGCGTGGCATCCCGTAAGCCACCATCAGTTCCAACTCGCGTCCATTTTCACCATGATTGAACACGCCCACATCGCTGCCGCTCAGGATCGTCACACCGGCATCCAGCGCTGCCTTGAAGCTGGCTTTTTTCCGAGTCACCGCCGCGGTGTCCTTCAAGTCAATCCCGCCGGGGTAGGCCAGCGCGTGGTTTCCCGCCGCCAGTGTCGGGCAGAGCGCCACGCCACGTTGCGCCATCAACGTGAAAATCTCCGGGGTCCCTCCATCGCCATGCTCAATCGTTATCGCGCCACCCAGAATCGCGCGCCGCATGCCTTCCGGGGTGCTAGTGTGGATCGCCACCGGAACGCCGGCGCTTTTGGCCGTCTCAACCGCAAGCTTAATCTCGTCCAAAGAAAATGTGGGATGAGAGCCGGGCAGCGGACCCCACCGGTAATCGCCATACATCTTGATCCAATCCGCGCCGTGGCCAATCTGGTCTCGCACCACTCGTATCAGGCTGTCAATTCCATCGGCCTCTTCCACGGCCTGCGGAACGCGCCATTCCAGGCTGAAGCCCTTCGGCGCATAGCTGCCCGTCGCTCCAATCGCGCGGGTGGTCGTCAACATCCGCGGCCCGGGAATAATCCCTTGATTGATTGCTTGCTTCAGTTCCACATCGGCATACCCCGCGCCTTCCGTTCCCAGGTCTCGAATGGTGGTGAACCCCGCCATCAGCGTTTCGCGGCAGTGGTTCACCGCGCGTGCGGTGCGCAGGCCCAGGCTTTCATGCGCTACCTGGTCCACCCAGGGCGTCTCGCTATAGGCATGCAGCAGAACGTGCGAATGCCCGTCCACCAAGCCGGGCATCAGCGTCATTCCAGGCAGATCGATCACCGCCGCTCCCGCGCTCTCCATCCCCGCGGCCGGTCCGGCGGCATCAATTCGGTTGCCCTTCACCCGCACCTGCCAGCCCGCATGCATCCGTTCTCCATCAAAGACTCTGGCCGGCCGCAGCACCGTAACCTGGGCAAGCAACGGCATGGCGCTCATCGCAATCAGTATTCTGAGCAAATTCATTTCGTCATAATGGCACTATCCACCCCATGAATAAGAATCGCTATCTCGCCTGCCTTGCCTTCTTCGCGGCGTGCTCCCCCCTGTGTGCCTCGAACGAAACGGATCTGGCGCGATGGGCGCAGACAGCCGCAAAGATCGATATCGTACGCGACGATTGGGGCATCGCCCACGTGCATGGCAAGACCGATGCCGATGCGGTTTTTGGAATGGTCTATGCGCAGGCGGAAGATGATTTCAACCGCGTCGAAACAAACTACCTCAACTCCATGGGCCGCCTGGCCGAAGCCGAGGGGGAAGCGCGCATCTATCAGGACCTGCGGATGAAGCTCTTTATCAGTCCGGATCAACTCAGGAATCAATACGCCGCCAGTCCCGCATGGCTAAAAAAGCTGATGAATTCCTTCGCTGACGGCCTGAACTTCTACCTGGCGAAGCACCCCAACGTCAAGCCAAGAGTCATCCAGCACTTTGAACCATGGATGGCGCTGAGTTTCACCGAAGGCAGCATCGGCGGCGATATTGAGCGCGTCAATCTGAATCAACTGGAAGCGTTCTATGGCAAAGCACCCGTCGTGGCCCCCGTTGTCGCGCTCGCCACCGGCGAAAGCAAGCCTGCCGAGCCTTCAGGCTCAAACGGCATGGCCATTGCCCCTTCCCGCACCGCCTCGCACCATGCACTGTTGCTGATCAATCCGCATACTTCTTTCTTCTTCCGGTCTGAGTTGCAGATGACCAGTGACGAAGGCCTGAACGCCTACGGTGCAGTCACCTGGGGCCAGTTCTTTATCTATCAGGGTTTCAATGAGCGTACCGGCTGGATGCACACGTCAAGCGGTGTCGATGCCGTCGATGAGTATCTGGAAACAGTGACAAAAAAAGGCGATCGCTTCGTCTACCGGTACGGCAACAAAGAACGCCCGCTGCTGGCGTCAGAGATCACGGTGCCGTACATGGCCCCTGGCGGAATGCTCCAAAAGAAATTCACGGTCTACCGCACTCACCACGGTCCCGTCGTCCGCACGCTCGATGGTAAGTGGGTCAGCATCCGATTGATGCAGGAGTCCATCAAGGCATTGATGCAGTCTTACTCGCGAACCAAAGCGAATAGCTACAAGTCGTACCGGCAGACCATGGAGCTGAAAGCCAACTCTTCGAACAACACCATCTTTGCCGATGCCGATGGCGACATTGCTTACTTCCACGGCAATTACATTCCGAAGCGGGATACCGGCTTCGATTGGACCAAGCCGGTAGACGGCAGTAATCCCAAAACCGAATGGAACGGCCTGATGACCATCGATGAGACTCCGCATCTTTTGAACCCCGCTAGCGGATGGCTCTACAACACCAACAACTGGCCGTGGTCGGCGGCGGGCTCCAGCAGTCCTAAGAAAGAAAGCTACCCCGCCTACGTGGAAAGCGGGACTGAATCCGCGCGCGGCCTGCACGCCATTCGCGTTCTTCAAGATACGAAAGACTTCACGCTCGAATCCCTCATCGCAGCCGCCTATGACAGCTATCTGCCCTGGTTCCAAAAACCGCTTCCTGCCCTCGTCAAAGCGTGGGACCAGGCACCGGACCCGAAGTTGAAAGAACAGATCGCCATGCTGCGCTCCTGGGATCTGCGCTGGTCGGTGGAGTCCGTACCCACGTCTCTCGCGGTTTTCTGGGGCGAAGAGATCCGCCGTCTTGTCATGACCGGCGCGAAGAACGCGAATCTCTCGGTGGAAGATTACATCGGCAGCAAGGCAACTCCTGAGCAATTGCTTCAATCGCTCTCCGCCGCATCCGCGAAGTTGGAAGCCGATTTCGGAACGTGGAAGACGCCCTGGGGAAAGATCAATCGCTTTCAACGGCTCACCGGCGATATCGTGCAACCGTTTAATGACGCCGGCGCAAGCATCCCTGTTGGCTTCACGTCAGCGGTGTGGGGTTCGCTCGCCTCATTCGGTGCCCGCCAATATCCGGGAACTAAGAAGTGGTACGGCACCAGCGGCAATAGCTTCGTCGCCGTGGTGGAGTTCGGCCCGCAAGTGCGCGCCAAAGCGATTACCGCGGGCGGCGAAAGCGGTCATCCCGAATTGCCTCACTTCAACGATCAAGCCCAACGCTACAGCACGGGCGGCTTACGCGATGTGTATTTTTATCCTGCTCAGTTGAAAGGCCACACCGAACGGGAATACCATCCGGGAAACTGATTTACGAACTGATTTAGGAACTAAGTTATGAAAGGGGCAGGACGTCTACTGACACGTGAAGAGTGTGATGCGCTCCGCCCAGCAAGACGCCATGTATCGGGCTGATATCTGAGTAGTCGCGTCCCCACGCCACGGTGATGTGGCCGTCCAGCGGCACGCAATCGTTAGTCGGGTCGAAGTCGATCCAGCCAGCTTCAGGGGACCACGCCGCGCACCATGCATGCGATGCATCGGCACCAATCAGCCGGGGCTTCCCGGCGGGCGGATAGGTTCGTAGATATCCGCTCACATAGCGTGCGGGCAGCCCTAAAGACCGCAGGCACGCGATTTGTAGATGCGCGAAATCCTGACACACGCCGCGCCTCTTTTCGAAGAACGTTTCCACCGGCGTCGTGACCTCGGTGGCCTTTGTGTCGAAACGGAAATCCCGGTTGATCCTGCCGGTTAAATCCATCGCGCCTTCCAATAGTGGCCGCCCGGGCGCGAAAGATTCGCGCCCGTAATCGGCAAGCTCACGCTTGGTGGCAATTCGTAAAGAGTCGAAGACGAACTGGTAAGCGTCCAGAGCTGTTTCGGAGTGGTCCGTCGCCAGCGAATCGCGCACGGTCTCCCATGGCGTGGAGTTCGCAAAATCGGGTGCCGCGCTTGGCGTCACTTCAAGTTCGCTCACGGCTTCCACGGACAGCTTGTCATGCGGTTCCTGCAGCGTGAACGAAGTGACTGGGTTGCCGAAGTAATCGTTATGTGTGGCCGCGGTGACCGGCGGCATGGGAGTCACGTGTATTGCTGTCTGGCTGCAAATCTGATGAGCCAGTGTACGGGGAGTCAAACGAACAATGTGATGCGAAACAGAAACGGAATCCTGATAATCGTAAGTCGTAATGTGCCGCACGCGATACCTCATGTGGAACGCTCCAGCAGCGCATGGCTGAAGTAGGTGTTGGTGAGCATATCCGAAAGAGCGGGTATCGCCGAAGCAAGGCGCGATAGCAGGCTGTCGAGGTGTGTCCGGTCTTCGACATTCGAATGGAATAGCTCCGCCGCGGACACTTCCACTTGACGCTGCTGGTAATACGGCCAGCCCGCGCCGGACGGCATATTCGCCAGAGCCCGGCAGTGTTCGGTCAGATCCCTGATCTGGAACGCCAGCGATCGCGGGTTCGTCTCATCGTTCATCAGCAGGTCCAGAACAGGGGCTGCCTGAATAGTGGTGAAGTAGCGCGAACGGTAAGTGATTGCGCTATCTGCCACGTCAAGCAGAAGTTCCAGCGCGGGCCATGTTTCCAGATCAAGCGGAACGATGATCGCGCGGAACAGGTCGATGGTATGCACCGAACGTTCAATGCGCCTTCCGATATTAAGGAAGCGCCACCCTGGGCCGCGGGTCATATTCTCCATCTCGATTCCGCGAAAGGCAGCCAGTGTCGCAATGCAGAGGTTCAGGACCGCCAAAGCGTCCGCTGTGGAGACATAGCCCCAAGCCACATAGCCGGTCGCGCGGGATACGCTGTTGAACTGGCTCACGATGCGGAGCATGTCGCCCGAAAGCCGATCACGTACCTGTGCGGCGGCGCGCGCCGCCTGCGTGAAATTGGCGCTCAGGCTATCGTGCCGCTGCTCTTCGAAGATGAGCGAAAGCACTTCCTGCTCCAGTTCACGCGCGGGGTCCAGATGTTCCTGCAGGTTGTCTTTCGCCAGCCGCGAGTAAGGTGATTCCAGGCACTCGTGCAAGCGCATCAGTGACGCCAACCCCGAGGCGCCGCCTTCGCCCGCGAGCCTCATGAGAATGCATCGCAGAATTCGGCACAGATGTTCGCAGCGCTCGGCATACCGGCCCAGCCAGTAAAGGTGGTCCGCCGCCCGGCTGGGCAGGTCGCTTGAGACACCGCGGTTAATGTCCACGGCGGCGCTCGAAGGTGGCAGCATGGTAAAGCTGTCCACCGGGCCGCTTGAAAGAACCCAGGTATCTTTGCTGCCGCCGCCGCGCTGCATGGATACCACCGGTATATCGAGCGCGGGCGACACACGTGCCAAGCCTCCTGGCATCACGATCCAGGAATCGCCAGCCGCGGCAAGATACACCCGCAGCACCACGCGCCGGGGAGCTAAGCCTTCCTCAGACCACACTGGCGCGCTTGAGATGTTGAGCAGTTCCTGGCCAACGAAATCGTGAGGGCGCGCGGCGATGCGCCCTAACAGGCGGGCGCGGTCCTCGGTCTTCAGTTGGCCGCCGAACACGGGCTCCATGCCCTTAGAGGGAAAGGCTGGCTTGACTACTAGAAAATCGAGGTTGTCGCGAACGTAGTCGGCCGCTTTCGGCTGGCCGCACCACCATGTCGCCACGGAAGGGAGCACCAGATTTTCCCCGAGCAATCGCCGGCTTAAACCCGGCAGGAACGGCATGAACGCGGACGTCTCGATCAATCCGCTGCCGAGTGCATTCGCGATGGTCACGTTTCCGGCGCGCACCGCTTCCACAAGGCCGGCAACGCCCAGGTAGGAATCGGAGCGCAATTCCAGCGGATCGCAAAAGCTATCGTCCACGCGGCGCAGAATCACGTCGACCGGTTTCAGGCCCTCAAGCGATTTAAGATAAACGCGGCCGTTGCGCACCGTCAGGTCGCCCCCCTGCACCAAGGGGAAATTCAGGTAGCGCGAAAGGTAGGAGTGCTCGAAGTAGGTCTCGTTCAGAGGGCCGGGTGTAAGCAGCACGCATCGCGGATTCACCGCACGGGCGGGCGAAAGATTCAGCAAGGTTTTGCGGAACTCGCGAAAGAAGGAGGCTATGCGGCAGACGTTCGAATCGCGGAAGAGATCAGGGAATGTCTCCCCGAGCACTACACGATTTTCGACGGCGTATCCCGCGCCTGACGGTGCTTGCGTGCGGTCCGCAATCACCCACCACTGTCCATCGGGAGAACGCGCCAAGTCCACAGCCAGCAGGTGCAGGTAACTTTCCCCGGGCACTGGAACCGCGTGGCAAGGCCGCAGAAAACCGGGGTTCGCAAAGACCAGCGCGGGCGGAATGTGGCCTTCATGCAGCAGGCGCTGCGCCCCATAGAGATCGTGGAGAATCCAATTCAGCAGCCGTGCGCGCTGAATGAGTCCGGCTTCAAGACGCCTCCATTCATCGGAGGGAATGATTAGCGGGACCGCATCAAGAATCCAGGGGCGATCCATTCCCAGCGGATCGCCGTAGACGTTATAGGTAACTCCGTTGTCGCGGATGCGCTTGCGCGCCGTTTGCCAGCGATGTGCCAGTTCGCTTGAGCCAAGCGCGCCTATTGAATGGATGTAGCGTTCCCAATGTGGGCGAAGCTCTCCGGAGACTTGTGACATCTCGTCATAAACCCCGGTCGTCTGGCGATAACCGGCCGTCAAGAACGATGTATCGAGCGTCTCGGGAGCGCTCATTCTATGGAGTACGCCGCAGATCGAGCGTTAAGGGAAATTCGGGGTTGTGTTCTTCGGCGGGCACCGTCATCGCGCTCAGATCTCCCGGCGTATGGCCAAGCTCGCTGAACCGCGCAAGCCGGCGGCTTTCAGCCTCGTAGGAGTTCACGGGAAAGTGCTCATTCGCGCGGCCGCCCGGATGAACCACATGATACATGCATCCCCCAATCGCCCGCCCGGACCAAGTGTCCACGATATCAAACACCAGTGGACTATGTACCGGAATGTTGGGGTGCAGGCACGAAGGCGGCTGCCATGCGCGATAGCGCACGCCGGCCACATATTCACCCTTCTCGCCCGTGGGGTGAAGGGGAACGCGGCGGCCATTGCAGAGAACCACATAGCGAAGATCCACCATACCGGATACTTTCACCTGCAAGCGCTCAAGCGACGAATCGACATTGCGGACAGTGCCGCTGCCGCCTGCTTCTTCACCCAGCACATTCCATGGCTCCAGTGCGTGCCGCAGCTCCAGATGGATTCCATTGCGCGTCACCGCACCGATGCGTGGAAAGCGGAATTCAAAGTGGGCATCGAACCATTCGTTCTGAAACGGAAACCCCGCTTCCCGAAGGTCCGTAACCACATCCTCCCAATCTCGTCGGACGAAGTGGGGCAGCATGAAACGGTCATGCAGCATGGTTCCCCAATGAATCAGCTTGCGCCGGCTGGGCAGTTTCCAGAAAGCCGCAATCAACGCGCGCACCAGCAGTTGCTGGGTCAGGCTCATCCGGGCATGCGGCGGCATTTCAAACGCGCGCAACTCCACCAGACCCAGCCGCGAGCCTGCGCCTTCAGGAGGGTATAGCTTATCGATGCTGAACTCCGCGCGATGAGTATTGCCGGTGAGATCCGTCAGCAGATGGCGAAACACGCGATCCACCAGCCACGGCGCAACAGGACCTTCTTCGGGGATTTGATCGAAGGCGATTTCAAGTTCGTAAATGGAATCGGTCCGCGCTTCATCAACGCGCGGATGCTGGCTTGTAGGGCCAATGAACAAGCCGGAGAGCAGATACGAAAGCGAAGGATGATTGTGCCAGTAACCCACCATACTGCGCAGCAAATCCGGGCGGCGCAGGAACGGGCTATCCGCTGGAGTCGCGCCCCCGATGACCACGTGATTGCCGCCGCCCGTGCCGGAGTGCTGGCCATCCAGCATGAACTTTTCGGTGCTTAAGCGGGTCAGGCGGGCAAGATCGTAGAGCGTCGTGGTGTTCTCGACGATTTCATCCCAGGATGCCGAAGGATGGATGTTCACCTCAATCACGCCAGGATCGGGCGTCACTTTCATAACCGCAATGCGCGAGTCATCGGGAGGCGTATAGCCTTCGATCATGACCGGCATCTTAAGATAAGCGGCGGTATCTTCGATGGCTGCCACCAGATCCAGATAGTCGCCCAGATATTCCACGGGCGGCATGAAGACGCGAAGCTTGCCTTCACGGGCTTGCACGCAGAGCGCGGGCCGGGTCACCCAGGCGGCGGATTCGCCTTGTTCGGGTGGCGAGGTCTTATCGCCTGCCGCTTCAGCGGGGTCTGTGTAGGCGCGCGCGGAGAACAATTCGGGCTTGCGTTCAGGCCGCTCCGGCAGCTTTTCACGCGTAGCGAAGGGGTCTTTATCGAACGTGCAAGTTACATCTTCGGGCTTGGTCCAGGGCAGGGAATCGAGCGGCAGGCGATACCCCATGGGCGAATCGCCTGGCACAAGAAACATGCGCGTGGAAGCAAGGAACCAGGGCTGGCTGGTCCAGCGCGGTGTGCCGGAGCGGGTGGGAACGCGGCGCAGCGGCAGTACATAACCGACTACCTGATCCAGACCGCGTTCGAAGGCCGCGGACAGGCTGGCGCGTTCGATGGGGTCAGCTAATTTCGAATCCAGCGGATCCACATTCATCGGAAGACGGCGCTCCTTCCACATGTAATAGAAGACGTCTTCGTAAGCGGCAATGGCAAAGGAGAGATCCACCTGCAGGCGGCGAGTCAGCGCTTCCAGAAAGTAGCGGGCCTGAGTGGCAGTATGGTTGTAATCGAAGTCATCGCTGGCGATGAGCGCGGTGTTTTCCCAAATGGGAACGCCGTCTTTGCGCCAGTAACAGCCGAGAGCCCAACGGGGAAGCGGCTCGCCGGGATACCACTTTCCCTGCCCGAAATGAAGCAGGCCTTGCGGAGCGAAACGGTCGCGCAAGCGCAGGAACAACTCGACGGAGAGCTTTCGCTTTTCTGGACCCAGCGCGGCACTGGTCCATTCGGGGCCGTCAGGATCATCAAGCGAAACAAAGGTCGGCTCGCCGCCCATGGTCAGGCGGACATCGCCCGCTTGCAACTCCGCATCTACTTTGTGGCCAAGAGCTTCGATGGCGCTCCACTGAGAATCGGTATACGGTTTGGTGACCCGCGGCGATTCCAGAATGCGCCGCACCGACATTTCATGATGAAAGGTGGTGACGCAGAAATCGAGGAGGCCTGAAATGGGTGCCGCGCTGCCGGTATCGGGCGTGCAGGCCAGCGGGATGTGGCCTTCTCCCGCAAGCAGGCCCGATGTAGGATCGAAGCCGATCCATCCGGCACCGGGCAGAAAGACTTCCGCCCACGCGTGCAGATCGGTGAAATCGGTAGTGGCTCCCGCGGGCCCTTCAAGAGGCTTCACGTCAGAGGTGAGCTGGATCAGATAGCCCGAAACAAAGCGGGCCGCCAGGCCCAGGTGCCGCAGAACCTGAACCAGCAGCCAGGAAGAATCCCGGCAAGAGCCGGTGCGCAGGGCAAGCGTCTCTTCGCAAGTTTGAACACCGTGTTCCAGGCGGATGACGTAGCCAATTTCGCGCTGCACGCGCTGATTCAGATCCACCAGATAATCTAGCGAGCGCGCACTGGCGCGGGGCAGCCCGGCTACGAAGGCAGCCAGCTTTGGCCCCGCGGGTTCGGTTTCCAGAAACGGCCGAAGCTCACGTTCCAGCGTCTGTTCATAGGAGAACGGAATGTTCTCCGCGTACGGTTCCAGAAAAAAATCGAAGGGATTGTAGACTGCCATTTCGGCAACCAGATCCACCTCAACCGAAAATTCCGTGGTGGGTTCCGGAAACACCAAACGGGCCAGGTAGTTGGCTTGAGGGTCTTGCTGCCAGTTGATGAAATGGTTTGCGGGCTGAATTTTTAGCGAGTACGCAAGGATGGGAGTGCGGCAGTGAGGTGCCGGGCGAAGCCGAACCGTCTGGGGGCCGAGATTGATACTGCGGTCATATCGATAGTGGGTTTTATGATGAAGGGCGACGTGAATGGCCATAGAGAAAAACGCATCGGACTGTGGCTCACAACACGGTGAGGATGGCCGAAGTTTAACATCGGGGCGGGTTGGAAGAGAAATGGGTTAGAGATATTAACGGTCCTTGCCATCCCACTCCGGACCAAGCTCCTGAATCTGATTTCCACGCGCGATGATGGCCTTTGAAGTAAGGCCGATGAACAATCCATGCTCAATCACGCCCGGGATCTCACACAGGTCGCGGGCAAGAGATGCCGGTTCCAGAATGCGGTCGAATAAGCAATCCAGCAGATAATTGTTCTGCTCCGTCACGACTACCTTTTCATGAGCATTCAAACGGCGGAAGACACGCACGCCGAACCTCTCCCGGATGGCCCGCACGGCACCTACCCACCCAAAGGGAAGAACCTCCACGGTGAGTGACGCTTTGCCAAGAACTGCCACGGGCTTGCGTGAATCGCCCACAATGATCAGCCGTTTGGAATTGAAGGCGAGAATTTTTTCGCGCAAGAGAGCGCCCGCGCCCCCTTTAATCAGTGTCAGCCTGGGACCGATTTCGTCGGCCCCATCAATGGTGATGTCAACTTTTAAAGATGCATCGAAAGGCATGACGGCGAGCCGGGCAGCTTCGGCAAGGTCGGCGGACCCTTGCGACGTCACAACAACATTGATGTAGAGTTCACCCCGGCGCGCACGTCTGCCCAATTCGCGAATCACGAAGGCAGCGGTCTGTCCGGAGCCTATCCC
>JAYTGM010000384.1:0-4274 GCA_043733425.1 Terriglobia bacterium | reverse complement strand
TATAAGCCCGCATACCAATCGTATCCACGCTCAGCCCAGTAATCTTTCGGGCGGTCATTTGTGTACCTGATAGTGGCGATTTGCTTGATGTTTTTGATTCCATACTTCGTGGGAATGCACAGCCGCAACGGTGCGCCGTGCTCTTCCGTGACCGGCTCGCCTGACATTTCGTACACCAATAGAGTTTGGGGCTGCATGGCGCTTTCGAGATCGAGCCCCACATAGTATTCGCCGTCGGGAGTTTCCATGGCTACGTATTGGGTGTTCGGGGGAGGGGGGAATTGCCTGGCAAGATCGGCAAAACGCGCGCCACCCCAATGCACAATCTGGCTCCAGCCTTCCACGCATTTCAGTTCCGTTACGTGCTCGGCGTGGGGCAGGCTTTTGATTTGCTGCAGCGGCACCTCAACCGACGCCGGATGCCCCTGGGCGCCTTCAATTTTGACTTTCCAGGTGGCGCGGTTGACATCTTCGCTCATGCCGATATCTTCATTGACGCGAACTTTCTTCACCGCTTGATCGAGTGGAAATTCGGGAGCCAGGCGCTTGCCGTTGAAGATGCCGCGCGAGAGCTTCTCATTGAATTGCAACCCGCGCCGGAGCGCCTGCGGGATACCTTCTTCTGACGGCGAGTTCGCAACCCAGGCCCACAGACCTGCTCCAACCGCAGTTGCGATTCCGCCGGTCAACAGGCTGCGGCGGGTGCGGCGGCCGATTTCGAGATCGGCGGGATCTTTCAAGAGCGCACCTCCGGTGTTTCGACGATTTCATAACCGGTGATCATGGAGCGTCCGTTGTTCCACCCTGCCTTGACGACTTGCGCCACATGCACAACGAAGAACAGGACGAAGCCGATGGTTAGTATAAAATGCTCCATGCGCGCGGCAGGGTAGCCGCCCAGCAGGTTCGCCAGCCATGAGAATTGCACGTAGCGCCAGATGGCGAGACCGGTGATGAAAGAGCCCACGCCCATCACGCTGATGGCGGTATACGAGATTTGCTGCGCCGCGTTGTATTTGCCTTGCGTGGGCAGTTCCTTGCGCAAGTGCAAATCGTAAAGCGTGACGTAAATGGCGTCGCGCAGCGCGTGCCGGCCGGGCACCAACTTGCGCCATTCGCCCGAGATCAGCGTGTAGGCGATGTACGCGATCCCGTTAAGTATGAAAGCCCACATCATGACGAAATGCCAAGCCATGCCTTGCGCCAGCTTGTGATCCGTGTGCGTAAGGCTGTAGAAACTGTCGGGGAAAAAATGTAGCAGTGTGAGATCGCCCCAACCGACGCGGTACACGTCGTTCGCCCAATAAATCCACAGGCCGGTCCAGATCATGATGGCCAACAGCGGGAAATTGATCCAGTGGAACCACCGGATGGCGCGGAGGTGCTTGAGCGCAATCTGCTTCATAACGATGATGGATGCCCAGAGCGCGTCTTTTCTTCTATAACTTTTAACTGGGCGGCGCTCCAGGCTTGTGCGATAGCACCGCGGGGGGCATGCGGGGGGTCGCCATCGAAAACTTCCGGAACGTTTCCAAGACCGGGACCGTCGCGGTAAGCAAGAAGCGGCTTGAGCCAATCACGAGCTTGAGCCAGGTTTCCCCTGGCATCCAGATAGGCAGTAAGGAACGGACCGATGAGCCAGGGCCACACCGTGCCTTGGTGGTAAGCGGCGTCGCGTTTTACCTGGCAGCCTTCATAGAGGCCCTGGTAACGCGGGTCATCCGGGGAGAGGGTGCGCAGGCCATAGGAAGTGAGTAGTTTTTCTTCAATAATTTTGAGGATCGGGTGTACTTTGGCTGGGTCATCAAGGATCTTGTGTTGCAGACTGATGGCGAAAATTTGATTCGGACGGAGAGAAGCGTCGAAGGAGCCGTCCGGGCAAACCACATCGTTGAGGAAATTGGTTTGCGGGTTCCAGAAGAGCGGGAGGAAGCTCTGCTTCGCGTGGCTTGCCATGCCCGCGTAAGGACCTTCAGGCAATAGATCGGCCATGATACAGAGCGCGTTAAACCAGAGCGCTTGAATTTCTACAGGCTTGCCGATTCGCGGCGTAATTTCACGCCCATTCACTCTGGCATCCATCCACGTGAGCTGCGTACCGGGCTCGCCGGTGTGGAGAAGGCCGTCGGCGGTTGCGTGGATGCCGAAGCGCGTTCCTTGTAGGTGATGCGCGATGATGCTTTGCATCGTGGAAAGAAGTTTATCCATGACAAACTGGCGATCGCCTTGCGCCAGCAGCACCGCCCGGATCGCTTCGAAGAACCACAACGTAGCGTCGGCGGTGTTGTATTCGGGCACAGTGCCTTCATCGGGAAAACGATTGGGCAGCATGCCTTCACTGACAACGGAGGCGAACTGCAGCAGAATATCGCGGGCGGCTTCGCGTTGCGCAATGCCGCCGAACAGACCAGGGAGCGAGATCATGGTGTCGCGGCCCCAATCGCCGAACCAGTGGTAACCGGCGATGACAGATTTTCCGGTTCCCCGCTTCACTAAGAACCGGTCCGCCTGTGGGGAAGGCAGCAACTTGCGGCGACCGCGTTCGGTGGCGCGAAGGTCACCGGCATCCGCTACGTCTCGTGGGTCTAGGGAGGCGATGACCGTTGCCTGGATGCGGCGCGTGAGATCAAAGTGCAGCATGAAGGGCTGATAGAGATCTTCCTCAAAATCGAGACCGCGCTCCTGCTCAACGGAGTATTGAAAGCTGCTATACCAGTTTCCCAAAGGTTCGCAGGTTTCAGCATCGTGCGCGAAGTGAAGCGGGGGCAGATTCTGATAGGGCTGGATGGTCGCGCGGCCTGGCTCTTGCCGGACCTCGCGATTCAAGACGCCGTTCTGGTGCGTGAGCTGGTGAAAATCGCGGAAGGCGATCAGCGGGCGCAGTTGCAGGGCACAGTGATGATGCGCGGCTTCGCCTTGAGCTCGCAACAGGTAGCTAACTACAACCGTGTTTTCTCCATGCACCAGAAAGACGGTCTTGTTGAGTTCAATGTCTTCGATCTGCCACGTGAAGACGGGGAACGGGTCCTGACGAAACGAGCTTTGCAGTTTGTGCCCTGCCGGATGCACCACGCCGGGATAGAGGTTGGTGCCGAGTTCGAAGCTTCGCCCGTTCAGCACGAATGTTTCTTCCAGTTTCGATAGCAACAAATAGCGCGAGGTTGGCGGCTGGAGGGCGGCTATCAAGAGCCCGTGATAACGCCGTGTGTTCAATCCGCAGATGGTGGAGCTGGCGAAGCCACCGAGGCCGTTTGTTTCCAGCCATTCGCGCTTCGATGCAACTGCGAGATCTTGACACTCATCAGCAACGAAGAGAATCACTTAGCGTCTTTCCCTGGCAGGTCCGCCGGGTTTTCTTGTACGCGATCGCGATAGCGGCCCTTTAGGCCAGCACCTAGCGAGACGGCACCTTCCCCAAAACGGTCACGCAGACGGTCCGCTGCGCCGAGCGCTTGTTTCCAGCGTTGCTCACGGCCGTCATCGAGCAGCGAAGGAGCGGCTTCTTCCTTATCGAACTGAGAAGCCTGCACGCCTAGCAAGCGAACCGTGGTGCCCGGCTTCCAGTTTTCGCGAAAGAGCCGGCGGGCGGCTTCGATGATGTCGATATCCAGTTGCGTGGTGCGGGGCAGCGTGTGAGCGCGCGTGATGGTGGTGAAGTCTGTCCAGCGCAGTTTTATCTGGACCGTGCGGGTCCAGAGAGAATACTCACGCAGGCGCCGGGCCACGCGTTCGGCCAAATGGGCCAGCGTGGATTCCAACTGATCGGGGTCTGCTGTATCGATAGAAAACGTATGCTCGTGGCTAACGGATTTCGGGTCGGCATGCTCGCCGATGGCGGTATCGAACCAGCCCCCGGCATCGATGCCGCGCGCCTTGCCAGCCATAGCAAGTCCCCATGCGCCGAAGCGCGATTCCAGAATGCCTTCTTCCAGTTTCGCCATGTCGCCTACTTTGCGGATCCCCAGGCGATGCAGGTTCTGTTCAGTAACTTTGCCGACGCCGGGAATCTTGCGGACATCGAGCGGCGCGAGGAATGCCGCTTCCTGACCGGGCAGCACCCAGAGCACACCGTTCGGCTTCGCCTGATCGGACGAAACTTTTGAGACCAGGCGGGATGCAGAAATTCCCACGGAGCAATTTAGCTCGGTCGCTTTCTTGATGGCTTCATGCAAGAGGTGCGCGGCGCGAAGTGGCGGGCCATGCAAACGCTCGGTGCCGGTCATATCGAGATAGGCTTCGTCAATAGAGGCCATGCTGACCAGCGGCGTGAACCG
>JAYTGM010000383.1:0-4276 GCA_043733425.1 Terriglobia bacterium | reverse complement strand
GCAATTTCCGTGAAGGCCAGCGAATCCCCGGTGCCTCCTATCTGGGCTTTGCACTGGCCGTAGATACGAACCGTGACGGCAAGCCCGACGTGGTGTTTGCGAACGGCCCGGTATGGCTCAACACGCTGAAGACACTTCCAGTAAACCCCGCCAGCGTGCAGCTCAATGCCTCCGCGAAACAAACAGCCCTGCAACTGGTTCCTCTGAATATCACTGCCGTGCCCGGTCTGCAAGCCAGTTCCGATTCGCCGTGGCTTCGGTATGACGGGACAAATCTGGTGGCCGACGCCTCAGGCTTGTCCGCCGGCCAATACTCCGGCACAGTGCGCTTCACGGCTCCCGGATATTTCGGTGCGGCCGCGCGGCTGCAACTCAACATCGCCGCACCGTCAGGCCGGTTGGTTCCAGGGCCCACAACAAGCATTTCCACGCAAACCACCGTCGGGCTGATCGATCTGAATGGCGATGGCCGGCCTGATCTGGTGGGCAAAGATGACACGGCTCTCTTCATCCGGCTCAATGACGGTACCGGAGCCTTTGACGAAATCGGAACCCGCACAACTCTCCTGGAAAACGGCGGCGTACTGCTCGCGGATTTTAGCGGCGATGGCGTTCCCGATGCTGTTGTGATCGGCCGCTCCGGTATCGCGATTTACGAAGGCGATGGCGCGGGCGGTTTCCGTGCGGGGCGCTTCACCAACATCCGCGAAAATTTGAGCCCCAACGCCAATATCTCCCTGGCTGCCGATTTTAACAACGATGGCTTTCCCGATATCGCCGTCGTGACTAGCGTGCCCGATTACCCCTTTCGCATTTTCCTGAACGATGGAGCCGGAGGTTTCCGCGCTCTGCCCAAGCTCCGTAACCTTCCGCAACGTATGCCCATCTCACCTGTAGCCGCGGATTTCAACGGCGATGGCTTCCTGGACATCGCCTACGTGGAGATTGCAGGTGAGAACGCCTTCATCCTCGCGGGCGACGGGCGCGGTGGCTTCCGGCTTACCCAGACCATCAATTTTGGACGCGGCAGTAGCCCGGGCAGCATTGCGGTGGGAGATTTCAATAACGATGGTTTCCCAGATCTTGCCGTCGTGAACCACGGTGATATTTACGATAGCCTGGTCACCGTCTTATTGAACGACCGCAAAGGCCTGTTCAACACCCGCGCCAACTATCGTTTCGAAGCACCGCGCGTCACGGGTCTCATCGCTGCTGCTGACCTTGATGGCGATGGACAGTTGGACCTGCTGGTCGGGCTGGGGGGCAACAACACCGCATCCACTGCTCTGCTCTTCGGTGATGGCAAGGGCGGTTTTTCCCGCAACACGCCGGGGCTGCCTTCACCTGCGCCTCTTAGCGGATATGCATTTCGCACGGACCTGAATGGCGATGGCAGAATAGACATTTTGGCGTACACGGGAACGGGCCTCAGCATCTTGTTAGGCGCGCCCGCTGACGTCTTAATCCAACTCACGAAAGACGCGGACAACCCATTCACCTTCGGCCAAACCGTCTCTTTCACCGTCACCGTCACCACGCCGCCGGAAGCATTCCGCGCCGCCACCGGCACGGTTACCCTGTTCGATGGTGCCTCACCGGTGGGAACCCCGCTGCCCATAAACGGTACCGCCCGCTTCATGACTAAGTTCGTTCCGGGAACCCATGTCTTCCGGGCCGTCTACAACGGCGACGCCCGCTTCAATCCAGGCGAAAACACCCTCACGGTAGTGGAAGCGGGCCCGCCAGCCGCTCTGAAATCCCTCGGCAACACGAATCCATTCCGCGCCCAGGTAACGGACGCAAACGGCAATCCCGTGAGCGGAGCGGGAGTAGTCTTCGTCGCACCTCCTTACGGGCCCTCAGGTCTATTTGGAAACTCAAACTCCGCGACAGCCATCACGGATGCAAACGGGATCGTCACAGCGCCCCTGTTCACCCCCAATGCCTTTTCCGGCACTTACACAATCACCGCCGCAGTTTCCGGATACCCGGTACTCAACGCCAACTTCGTACTCCAGAATTAACGCGGTCACAGAAATTCAAAAATATTTTTACCTACTCTCGCAACGCGATTCCCTCCCCTGCCCCTCCCAGCCCCATTTCTCCGTGCTCTGCTGAAGCCGGAGAAACCCCATGGCCACCCAGGCTCAAATCATCGGCAATCAGCAGAACGCCCAGCATTCTACCGGACCCCGCACGCCCGAAGGCAAGCGGCAGTCCTCACTCAACTCGCTTCGCCATGGCTTGACCGGCCAGACCGTTCTTCTGCCCGGCGAAGATGCGGAAGCTTACGCATCTTTCAGCGCTACCGTATTTGAAGATCTGGCACCGCAGGGCTCGCTCGAAAAAATACACGTCCAGACCATCTGCGATACACAGTGGCGTCTCGAACGCGCCCGCAACATGGAAGCATCCCTCACCACGCTCGCGCTGCACGAAGAGATTCCTCCGCACCTCGCCGCTGTCACAGATCCTGAGTTGCTCCAAACCCTCCTCACCGCGCACGGTTACGATAAGCGCGAAAAACAGATCCGTAACCTGCAACACCAGGAAGCCCGCCTGCAACGAACCCTCTTCAAAACCATTGAAGATTTGCAAACGGTCCAACTGCTGCGCCAAGCAAAGGACAAGGCCCGCCTCTCCGAAGCAGTCGACACACGCATCGCCTGCCGCGAAACCGGCCTCCCCTTCGATTCCGCCGAGCTTGGGTTCGATTTTACAGAAGACCAACTCGACCGCGAAGAAATCCGCCGCGCTATCAGGCAAAACCGAAAACCGCGCCTTTCCTCCTCAACCAGCACTCAAACCGAGCTCTAAGAACTAGACATCGCTCCCCGACATGTGATCTACATACTAGTTCCAGTCCAGAAACTCTGATGTTCAACCGCTTTTGCCTCATCCTGCTCGCGCCAGCGCTCTTGCTCGCCCAAACCAACTCTTCCACCCTCTCTGGAACCGTTGAAGACGCAACGGCAGCTATCCTGCCAGGCGCGTCCATCACGCTCACCGGTGAAGGCAACGGTTTCGTCCGCACCACAAAGAGTAATAAAGACGGTTTCTTTTCTTTTCCGGAACTTACCGCCGCCACCTTCACGCTCGAAATTGACGCCCCCGGCTTTAAGCACTATCGCGAAACTGGCATCACTCTCGATTCCAGTGAGCAGCGCTCACTTGGCAGCGTCCGCCTTCAGATCGGCAAGGGCACCGAATCCGTCACCGTGGAAGCCGAAGCCGCCGTTGTGAATCTCGCCTCGGGCGAACGTTCCGGCCTGCTCGATAACACCCAGCTCGATCACATGGCCTTGCGCGGCCGCGATGTTTTTGACGCCGTCAGCCTCATGCCTGGCGTCGTCGATACCAGCGATGGCCGCGATGCTCCCGGCCCCAACAGTATCGGTAACATCTACATCCTCGGTGGCCGCAACGATTCGAAGAACATGACCGTCGATGGTGTAACTAACCTCGATACCGGCTCTAACGGCAGCGTTCACAGTATGCCTTCTATCGATTCCATTGCCGAAGTGAAAGTTCTTATGTCCGCTTATTCCGCCGAATCGGGCCGTAACCCAAGCTCCATCAACGTCATCACCAAAGGTGGTGCCACTAAGTATCACGGCTCCGCAAGCTGGTTCTTTCGCAATGAAGATTTGAACGCAAATGACTTTTTCAGCAATGTCGCCGGTAAGCCCCGGCCCCCGTACCGCTTCAACATCGTGAATTACAGCTTGGGCGGCCCCGTCGTCCTTCCGAAAATATTGCATGGCCGTCACCGCCTGTTCTTCTTCTTCAATCAGGAGTTCCAGGAAAAGGTGGTTCAATACGGCATCAAGACGGTAACCGTTCCTACCGCGCTCGAACGCATGGGCGATTTTTCGAAGTCGTACGATACCAACTGCAAAGCCATCACCGTAAGAGATCCTCAGAATAAGCAGGCCGCTTTCCCCGGCAATCTCATTCCGCAATCCCGTCTCACTTCCACCGGCCAGGCAATCCTGAATATCTTCCCGCTCCCCAACTATCGGGATGCGAATGCTTCACGGGCCTGTAATTACAATTACTATTCGTCACTCTCAGGCGCCAACCCCAGCCGCACGGAGACTCTGCGCGTGGATTACTCCCCGAAAGATAACTGGCAGCTTTTTGTCAGTGTTCAAAATAGCGTCGATCATCAGAACACGCCCTACGCAACCTGGGTTACCGGCTCCGTCAACTTCCCTCTCACGCCCATTGTCTTCGGCCAGCCCGGGCGTTTAGCCACTCTGCATTCCACCAACGT
>JAYTGM010000382.1:0-11246 GCA_043733425.1 Terriglobia bacterium | reverse complement strand
CCCTGACGGAAGAGAAGATACTGAGCAGACTAACTGACGTGATGGCGGGCCGGACCGTTATTCTGATTTCGCATCGCGTTTCCACAGTGAAACGAGCCGACTACGTGGTTGTGCTGTCTCATGGGACGATTGCGGAACAGGGAACGCCGCTGGAGCTGGCGAGGCAAGCGGGATACTACGCGGAACTGATTCAGAAGCAGCAGTTGGAACAAGAGCTACAGGAAGCGTAAAAGCTTAAAGCCTGACCGGTTGGCCGGACCGGCAGGAACTGTAAACGGCTTCCACAATTTCCAGCGCGGCAAGGCCGTCTTCGCCCGAAATTGAGGGCCTTCGCTTATAAGTGATTGCGTCCGCAAAATCCAGGAACTGGCGTTCGAAAGGCGCGAGCGAGATGGCCATGGGATCGGATGCTCCACTCGCCACATTGCCAGCAATGGGAGCGGTGGCACCCCTGTCGTCACGTACATCCCAGTGGGTCAGCTTATCGCCGCTGATGATAGCCGTGCCTTTGGTGCCATGCAGTTCAATGCGTTCGGTGTAGCCCGGCCACATGGCTGTTGAGGCCTGAATCACACCGGTCGCTCCGTTCTGGTAGCGAAGCATGGCGTTGACAACGTCTTCGGACTCAATGGCATGCACCGCTCCCAATTGCCACGCACCAAAAACCGATTCAACAGGACCAGCCAGCCAGCGCAGGATGTCCACCTGATGAATTGCCTGATTGATCAGCGCACCGCCGCCTTCCGTGTGCCAACTACCCTTAATGGGCCGGCTGTAGTAATCGGCGGACCGCCACCATTTTACGTAGCAATCGCACTCGATCAAGCGGCCCAGGCGGCCTTGACCGATTGCCTCTTTGAGGAACAGGCACGAATCATCGTAGCGGTGCTGGCTTACCACCCCCAGCAGGATGCCCGATTCCGCCGCAATTTCAATCATCTGGCGTGCTACCGCGGTTGAGGTGGAGATTGGCTTCTGAACCTGAATGTGCTTTCCATGCGCCGCGCAAATTTTGAGCGGCTGCAGACGGAAATCCGGAAAGGTGCAGACATCGACGAAATCCACTCCGGGGTCTGAGCACACTTCTTCGTAAGTGGGGGCGAAGCGAGCTCCGTATTGTTCCGCGAAACGGCGGCCTGATTCCGGGCTGGCGTTGTGGCAGACAGCCACGGTGAACCCGATGTTGCGGTAAGCCTGCGCGTGCTTGTGCGCGATGGCGCCTGTACCAATGATGCCCACTCTCATATCGACTTGTATCACTATAATGAAAACTTACATGAACAGGCGAACTGGCTTGCTGTTGGCTGCTATAGCGATGGCGGCGTGCAAGAGCACTCCCCCGGCCAATGTCGCCGCGACGGTGAACGGCCGTGCCATCACCTTTGCGGATCTGGATAAAACTTACAAATCGCAATATACGGCAACCACCGAGAACGTGAACGACGATCTGACTTTGATTCAGAGGTTAGAGGTGCTTCGCAGCCTGATCGATAACGAGATTATGCTGCAGCGCGCTGAAAAGGGCGGTTTAATGGCTACCGACGCGGACGTGGAAACCAAGCTGAATGAGCTTCGTGCCCCGTATACCAAAGAACAGTTCGACCAGCAGTTGAAAGCACGGTCCATGACGGTGGATGAGTTGAAAGTGCAGTTGCGGAAAGATTTAAGCGTTCAGAAATTATTCAACAAAGAGATCACCTCTAAGATCAATATTTCAGATTCCGATGTGAGCGGGTTCTATGCGGCAAACCGGAAGAATTTCAACTTAGCGGAGCCGCAGATTCACCTGCTGCAAATTGTGGTTACGCCGGTTGCGGACCCGAACGCACGCAATCTAAAAGGCGACAAGGCAAAAACGGACGAGGAAGCGAAAAAGAAGATTGCGGCTCTGGAAGCGCGTTTGAAGCAAGGGCAGGATTTCGCGATGTTGGCGCAGAATTATTCCGAAGACCCGAACACCGCTGCCAACGGAGGGGATTTAGGCTACGTACCGGAATCTGCTCTGGATAAGACGGGGCCGGAGTTATCGAAGATCATCAAAAGCCTGCAACCCTCGCAGCTTTCACCCGTAGTAGCAACCCAAGACGGCTACCGGATTCTGAAAATGATCTCACGGGAACCGGCCGGCCAGCGGGAATTGAGCGACCCCAGAGTGCAACAATCCATACGCGAAAACTTGTTGACGCGAAAGGACCAATTGTTGAAGTCAGCGTATTACGAGATCGCGCGCAATGAAGCGAAGATCGCTAATTATGTTGCGCGCGGTGTGATGGATACGGCCGGTAAGAGCGGGAAGTAACCGGTTAGCTGCCGTGGCACTTTTTGTACTTCTTGCCGCTGCCGCACGGGCACGGATCATTGCGGCCCACCTTATCGCCTGTCGTGATGGTTTTGGTTGCTGAGGCGGTGCCGTCGCCGCCGCCCGCGAACTGAAGCTGAGCCATCTCTTTATCTTTGTTGCGCTCTATCTTACGGGTGAAATCGAGCATCTGCGCCTGCGCGATTTCCCGCTCGTGTTGCTGGCGCGCGAGTTCCGCACGTTCGGCTTCTTCATTGAACTCTTCAACTTCTTCGCTGCCGTCATCGTCGGTGCCTTCTTCATAAGACAAGGAAGGGCGGCCAGCTTCAAATGTGAAGGTAAAAAGGATGCGGATGGTCTCATCTTCAATGCGATCCATCATGTCCTGGAACAAGGTAAACGATTCTTTCTTGTATTCCACAAGAGGATCTTTCTGACCGTAACCGCGTAGGCCGATGCCCTCTTTCAGGTGGTCCATGGAAAGCAAATGGTCTTTCCATTGATCGTCGACAACCTGCAGAATAATCATGCGTTCCGTCTGGCGCATAATGTCTGGCGAGATCAGATCTTCTTTTTCCTGATACCGGTGAATAAGCTGATCGTTGACTGTCTGTTCGATCTCCTCGCGTGACTGGCCGCTAAAATCGGTACCGTCCAGCTTGTGGCCGAACTCGTTCTGCACGTCCGTGGAGAGCCCGGTTAAATCGTACTTATCGGGATGCATGCCTTCCGGGGCACGCATGTCGATGAACTGGCCAACAAGGCCGCGCGTCATCTCGAGCACATGCTCCTTCTGGTCCATGCCCTCCAGAGAATCGCGGCGCAGTTTGTAAACGGCCGTGCGCTGTTTATTCATCACGTCGTCGTATTCCAGCAGATGCTTGCGCGCTTCGAAATTTTGCACTTCGACAGCCTGCTGGGCGGAAGCTATTCTCTTCGTGATGAGGTTGCTTTCAATCGGCACATCTTCTTCCATGCCCAACCGGAGCATCAGGTTCTGCATCCGCTCGCCACCAAAGATACGCAGAAGATCGTCCTGCAGGGAAAGATAGAAGCGTGAACTGCCCGGGTCACCCTGCCGTCCGGCTCTGCCGCGCAGCTGGTTATCGATACGGCGTGAATCGTGACGTTCCGTGCCGACAATGTGGAGTCCGCCGAGCGCGACAACTTCATCGTGTTCCTTCTCTGTTTGTGACTTGTATTTAGCGAGCGTTTCTTCCCATTCCGCGCGGCCGAAATCCGTCGTCATCAAGAGGTCGGCATCTTTACCGGCTTTGCGCAGCGATTCACGGGCCATATTTTCCGCATTGCCGCCCAGCAGGATGTCAGTACCGCGGCCAGCCATGTTGGTGGAAACGGTAACCGCGCCTTTGCGGCCAGCTTGGGCAATGATGGAAGCTTCCCGCTCATGATTCTTCGCGTTGAGTACTTCGTGCTTGATACCCAGCTTGCGAAGCGTGCCCGAAAGGTGTTCGGATTTTTCAACCGAGATGGTGCCCACTAGAACGGGCTGCCCACGGTCAGTGAACTCTTTGATTTCTTTTGCGGCGTTGCGGAATTTTTCGTCTTCGGTGCGATAGACCAGATCCTGATTTTCTTTCCTCAGCATCTGACGGTTCGTGGGAATTTCCACCACATCCAGTTTGTAGGTCTTCATGAATTCTGAAGCCTCGGTCATGGCGGTACCGGTCATCCCCGCAAGCTTTTTATACATGCGGAAGTAGTTCTGGAAAGTGATGGTGGCAAGCGTCTGGTTTTCGCGCTCAATCTTCACTTTTTCTTTTGCTTCGACAGCCTGGTGCAGGCCATCGCTCCAGCGGCGGCCCGGCATCAGACGGCCTGTAAACTCATCGACGATAATCACTTCGCCTTCTTTCACCACATAATCTTTATCGTTGTGGAACAGCACATGCGCTTTCAGCGATTGCTGCACGTTGTGGTTCCACTCAATGTATTCGGGCTCATAAAGATTGGGGATGCCCAGAAGCTTTTCCACTTTCAGCACACCTTCTTCGGTAAGCGCGACGGAGCGATGCTTTTCGTCAACAGTGAAATCGCCAGTGGTGTACTTTTCGCCCGGTTCTTTTCCTTCAATCACCTCGCCCCGGATCAGGCTCGGAATGATGCTGTTGACCTTGTAATATTTGTCTGTCGATTGCTCTGAGGGGCCGGAGATGATGAGCGGGGTACGGGCTTCATCGATCAGGATGGAATCCACCTCGTCGACGATGGCGAAGTTGTGCCCGCGCTGCACGCAGTTGCCGAGTTGAAACTTCATGTTGTCACGCAGGTAATCGAAGCCGAATTCATTGTTGGTGCCGTAGGTAATTTCGGCCCCGTAAGATTCGCGGCGTTCCTGATCGCTCAGGTCGTGAACAATGATTCCGGTGGTGAGGCCCAGGAAGCGGTACAGCCGCCCCATCCATTCGGCGTCGCGCTTTGCGAGATAGTCATTGACGGTAACCACATGCACGCCTTGTCCACCGAGTGCGTTTAGATAGGTGGGCAGAGTGGCGACCAGCGTTTTTCCTTCGCCGGTTTTCATTTCCGCAATCTTGCCTTTATGCAGGACCATGCCGCCGACCAACTGGACATCGAAGTGGCGCATGTTTAAGACGCGGCGGCCAGCTTCGCGGCACACGGCAAAGGCTTCGAGTTCAATATCGTCCAGGCTGGCGCCTTGCGCTAGTTTTTCCTTAAAACCGATGGTACGGGCGGCAAGATCGATGTCGGAAAGTTCACGGAGGGCGGGTTCAAAAACGTTAATAGCGGCGACTGCAGGCTGGAGCGCTTTGATTTCACGTTCAGTCTTGGTGCCGAAAATTTTAGCGAGGATTGGGTCAATCATGACGGATGCTTTTCCATTTTAGACCCTTGAACTGCCCGCGATGCGGTTTGCCTTTACCGCCGAGGCCGTTACTGAGGTATCGGCCGGCCCATTTGCTTGTAAATGCCTTCGATAGTGGCAATGTTGTCTTGAGCCTTTTTGTTTTTCGGATCGTATTTCAAGGTCTCGCGATACGCGCGGAGCGCGGTGCTGTAACGGACTCGCGGCGGAGCTGAATCGTCGTACATGAAGGCGTCGGCTTTGGCGAGATTGGCCTCTGCCAGCGCCTGCTTCACTTCCGGCTTTGGTTTTGTTTTGTAATTTCCTTCCAGTTCGGAAATTGCCTCGTCGTATTTTTTGGCGGCTAATTTCTTATGGGCGGAATCCACCACCGGGTCGGCGGCGAGCAGCGTCAGTGTCATCAAGGGAAACAGCAAAAACCTTCGGAGTTGCATTTGTCTGGATTATACACAAAGGGCCTGTACACGATAGACTAGGAAAACACGGTGCTTATGAAAAAAACCTATTCCCAGATGACGCCCGCGGAGCGGTTAACGGACCGGATCTCCAAGAACCGTGAAATCGACGAGCGCGTGAAGAATGCGCCGCCCGTTGTCAAGAAATCAGCGAAGGGTGCAAAGCAAGCTGGCGGCAGCGATGTCCTGGATGAATTTCAGCGTATTAAGCGGAAAGATGGAATTGATGCGGCTTCCGAATTTTTAGAGCAGCGGCATCCTACGGAAAAGTCTTAGTACTGCTCTAACGTGCGATTGCAGCGCAGGCCCCGGCTGTAACAAAATTCATAATTTCACGCGGAGATTGCCATGCTTCTGTCATAACATTCGCCATGATGGGCTTCATGGCGGCTCTGTCGCTCGCTTGTTTGACCTCGGGGTGGCTTGCTCTTCACGCTCAGAGTACGGCTGCCACGCTTTCCAGAGTAGCAACTGACCCCTCAGGTGGAATTTTGACTGGAGTACTGGTCCGGGCGGTTAACCTTTCAACTCATACGATCCGAGAAGTGAATACAGATAGCGTCGGCAATTACTCGCTGCCCTTTTTGACGGCCGGGGATTACAAAGTGACGGCTGGGCCCGAGGGTTTTTCCACAATTCGGGGCGAACATCGGCGGTCCTAGAGTGTTGCCAAAGCTCTATCGCGGCAAAGATAAGACTTTTTTTTAATTGGGAATCCGGGTAAACCGTACTAGGAGCAGTGGGGCAATACCGCATTGTGCCGACGGCCACGCAATAAAGTCGCTGTCGCTGGAAATTCGCGGGCGAGTTCTTTAACCTGTTCAGCCATTTCAACCCAGATCCGCAGACGCTTGACCGCAACATTCGGTCCAAAACTTTCCGTGTCGTAGGTGGCGGTGTACGGAGCGTAACTACGCATGTTATTCAGGTGGGCGCGAAGCTTCACTTTTAGACCTGACGGCTCAATCCAGGTGGAATACTTCTTCGAGTGAGCTCATTTGTGCGTCGGGCGCGCGGTTGCCGGGGCCAATGAAAAATGAGCTCATTTCAGCTTGCCACCGCGTGTTCACGTCGCGTGACACCATACCCGCGCGGGCCGCTGCAAAATCAGGCGTCTCCAGGTAGCCGACCAGAAGGCCGTCAGGCCGCAGGAACAGGCTGTAATTGTGCCACCCGGTTTCATGCAATGCTTCCAGCATCTCCGCCCATACCTGCTTGTGCCGGAGTTTATATTCGTCCAGTCTTTCTGGTTTTACTTGTAACAGGAAACAAACTCTCTTCATTTTGTTCCTAAATAATTGCCATAGCCTACGATCAATGTCGAGCCGACCAATACGCAGAGACTGAGCCCGACCAGCGATTTCGTCAGCCTCCCCGTGCCTCTCCATTCGTGAAGCGCAATGCCCCACAGCGTACTGAAGATAATTATGCTCGCCATGTGCAGGGTCCAACTGGAAAATTTATATGCACCCATTTGCGTTTCGCCCATGGTGTAGAAGAAAAACTGAAAATACCAGGTGGTGCCGGCAACGGCACAGAGCAGATAGTTCTTAGCAATAGGCGCGCCGGCGGATGTGAAGTATTGATGACCGGTGCGGTTGCGGATATTCAGGATCAAGCACCAGATGAAATTAGTGGTGAACCCTCCGGCGAGCACCACAACCAGTACCGGCAAACCTTGCCAAAGGGTAGAGGTGCCTTGCTTCAGAGTGATTGCTTTGATGGGGTCACCCGCGGCGAGGCCGTAAGCAAAGCAGGCGCTCATCACGCCTGAGAACACGGCAACAAGCAAGCCGCGCCTTAGGTTGAACTCCTGGATGACGGCTTGCTTTTGCTCCGTAGTGAGTTCGCGCTCTTTAGAGATGCCGGCGGCACCGGCAAGCCCAATTCCAGCCAGGCACACTACCACGCCTAGCAAAATGATGAGTCCGGATTGCGTGCCCAGCACCTTACTGGCGAACTCGCCGTTGAAGAGCGGTGGCATCAGGGTTCCGAAGGCCGCGCAAAAGCCAAGCACCACGGCCATGCCGAGCGACATCCCGAGATAGCGCATGGTGAGACCGAAGGTAAGGCCTCCCAAGCCCCAAAGAATTCCGAAGGTAAAACACCACACCAGGCTGCTTGCAGGTGCCTGGCTCAAGGTGCCGAGCAGGTTGTTGGTCATGAACCCGGCAAGCACCCACGGGGCGATGAGCCAGCTGAAAACTCCACCCGCCAACCAGTACGTTTCCCAGGCCCAACCTTTCACACCGCGATACGGAACGTAAAAACTGCCGGATGCAAGACCGCCCAGCCAGTGGAAACAAACGCCAAGGAGAGGATTCATTCGTTCAATGAAATACTATTCGATTCCAGGCCATGAAAATAATCGATACGCATATTCATTTGTTCGATACGACGCGTCCTCAGGGTGTTCCCTACCCTAGCCGCGATAACCCTGTGTTGTGGAAGCCGGCGCTGCCGCGGAGATATCGCGAACTGGCCGAGCCCCTAAGGGTGACGGGCGCGATTGCAGTGGAGGCAAGCCCGTGGCTGGAAGATAATTTGTGGCTGCTGGAGACGTGCGGCACGGACAAGTTCATGGTGGGCGCGATCGGGAACCTGGAGCCGGAGAAGCCGGAGTTTCATGAGTATCTCGACCGGTTTGCGAAAAACAAGCTATTTCGAGGGATTCGTTACGGGAATTTATGGAGGCGCAGTTTGCGGCAAGCCGTTAAGACATATTCACTCCTTGATGGAGTGAAACATCTGGCGCAAGCGAGGTTGAGTCTGGATACGGCAAATCAGGATCAGGATTTGTTGGAGGCTGTCGTGGTGCTCTCGGATCGCGTGCCGGATCTGCGGATTGCGATCGATCACTTGCCAAACGCAATCGGACATTTGAAGGATGATAGGGCACTGCGCGAACTGGCGAAGCGTCCGCTCATTTATGTGAAGGTATCAGAGGTGATTCAAACGCAGGGTGATGGCGTGGAGCGCTATCGGGCTATGCTGGACCGCTTATGGGAACTGTTTGGGGAAGACCGCTTGATGTTCGGGAGCGATTGGCCCAACTGGGATACGCACGCATCACTGGCGGAAAGTGTGGGGCTGGTGGAAGCTTATGTAAGCGGCAAGAGTGAGGCGGCAGCGGAAAATTTTTTTTGGAAGAACTCGATTGTCGCTTACAAATAGGTCTGATTTAGTCTGGCTCGCGACGTTAATGAGGTGTTTGGAGCGGGGCAGAGACTTCGGCGCCTAAACCCGCGTAACTTTCTTTCACCTTCACTACCTTACTGTTCTCAAAAGTCACGAAGAGAATCCGGCCGGGCGGCTGGCCGAAGATCCAGTCTTCCAGCTCCGCGCCGTCTATGGTTTCCCGTACTTTTCTTTCAGGGCGGCCTAGCGCCAGCACTACTTGATCGCGATCCATGCCTTTTTCCGCGCGCTTTTCTTTGATGGCTTTCTGAACTTCAGGCGACAGGCTGGCGGAATACAATTCCGTGGCAGAGCGCTTCTCGAAATCTAAGATCGGGGCGAGGATCGTTTTCACGTCTTGCGCTTTCATCGTGGTCAGAGGCCGATGAAACTCGATCAGTAGATTGGTGCCAGCCGCGGCATTGGTATCGCCGCCCGAACGGGATACAGGGCTGGTATTTCCTCCACCCATGCCGATCTGGACATGATCGGTCCACTTGCCTCCGCGCTTCAAGCCGCCGTTAATCTCTATGAGAATGGAATCGCGTTCCAGCGTGACACGCGTGACCTGTACCAGATCACCTACGCGCGCAGCCGGACCCATGGTCTGGCCAATCTCCGCCCACTGCTGCTTGCTATAACTGCCGTCCGCCTGAATGGGGAGCGGTTTCTTCGAACGCGGAAGGAATTCTTTTACGGTCGCGTATTCGGAGGAGAGTCCGCGGATGAGTTCAATGCGGTCTTCGGGAGTAAGTTGCCCTCCGGCAGCTCTGGCGGGAAATCTGGAAGCAAAGAAGACGAAACAAGCGAGAGCAATGGCGCCTGCTGCCGTACGACGGGAACTTTGAGGATAAACAGAAGCAGAACGAAGAGAACGGCCGTGGTGAGCAGGCTGGCTTCCGGGCCGTACTTGCCGCCGCTGATGAGTTGCGATGCTGTCCATACTAGTGTGACGCCTGTTGGTTCTATTGTAATCCCGCTTAAATCCGCACCAACCAGAGGCAGCACCACGTTCCACCCGAAGTGGAGCCCTGCCGGCAGCCAAAGGTCGTGACTGCGCAGGAACGCAAGCCCAAAAAGAATACCGAAACCAGTGGTGTTGATGAGACTAAGCGTGGTGTGGTTCGGATTATCGTTATGTAGAAATCCAAAGAGAAAACCGACCGGAAGGATGGCTGCCCAGGAGCCGATATCGCGAAAAAGAATTTGGAAGGCGAACCCGTGGAACAGGATTTCTTCCGCCAGCGCTCCAGCCAGAATCAGAACCGGAAAGAAGATTGCCGTGCGCCAATTTGCTCCTGAACCCGTACTGGGTTCGAAGTGTGCCCACCGCATGGCTAAAGAAAAACCGATGACCAATAATGCACAACCCGCGCCGCCCCCAATGCCTAAGCATGCGTTTCGCAATGAGGCTTTGCTCAAGCGCAGCCCGACCGCGGGCAGCGGCAGATCAGCAAAGATGCGCATGGTGAGCGCCGTCGCGGCGGCAGTTGCGGCCAACTGGCCCAGCGTAAGGCCCGCGAAGTATCCGAAGGCCCAATGAAACAAGCTTATGCAAACGTATGCCAGTACCAGGTACAGCAGAAGGAACACACCGGATTGTATGGCGGCCCGTGCGGGACTACGCGGCATCAATCGAGTGCACCATTCAGGTTAGCCTGACCCCGCGCGGGGCGACGGCTGCGTTCAGCACGGTTCCCCCTTCGCTGGCAATTGTTGCGGCTACTTTCGCTTTGGCTTCAGGCTTTACAAGAAAAAACACGCAGCCACCGCCGCCTGCTCCACAAACCTTGGCAGCTTCAGCTCCGGAACGCCGTGCGGAAGCGATCAGGCGGTCAATCAGCGGCGTGGAAATGCCGGGCGCATTCTTGCGGCGAAAACTCCATTCCTGCCTTAGCAAGCTTGCCGCGCTCTCCCAGTTCGAGGTGTCGAGCGCCTGCCGCATGCCATTCGCAATTTCCGCTATGCGGTCAAAATTACGGTGCACCGTGCGGTCACCGTTGATGTGGCTTTTCATCACCTCCCAGTTATTGATGCCGGAGTTGCGTGGCACACCTGTATACGCCAGAACAAAACGGCTGTTCAGTTCCTCCGCTGGAACCGGTATGGCATTGCGTGCGATTCCGGAACAGGAGAGTTCCAGAGCGGAGACGCCGCCGTACATCGCGGGGTAATAATCTTGCGATCCGGTGGGAACGCGGATAATTTGCGCTTCGATGTTTTGAGAAATCTCCCGGATTTTTTCAATGCTATGGCCGGCGCCGGTCAGGCGGTTCAGCGCGCTGGAGATGGCGATGATGAGAGCGGACGAACCGGAAATTCCCGCTCCGGCCGGAGCCTCGGAATCTGTTGAAAGCTCAAGACCCGTGGTGGGAGCAAAATGGCGGACTACCCACGCCAGAAGAGGCAACTTGTATTTTTTTGCGGATTGAAGATGGTCGAGCGATTCGTATTGTTCTTCGAGTTT
>JAYTGM010000381.1:0-4282 GCA_043733425.1 Terriglobia bacterium | reverse complement strand
GAACGCGCCTTCCCGTTCGATGGTGAGCAATGGTGTACCTGGCATCGCGAGACTGCCGGGCTCGACCGTCCTGGCCGTAACGACGCCAGAAAATGGGCTGACACGCTGCCGTAGCTGCGTGTGATATTCGCCGCGCGAACTTCCTGCTCGGATTGAGCGAGCTTCGAATCGACTTGGGTGCGCCGCGCTCGCGCCATCTCGTAGGCTGCCTCCGCCGCCTTGAGTTTGGCTGATGCCTCATCAAACTCCTGATTGGAGATCGATGTCTTCTGAAACAACTCTTGCATGCGGCGAAATGTGGTTTGTGCGAGATCGAGATTGGCTTTCGCTGCGCCGACAGCGCTATTGGCTTCCGGCAATGAAGTGCGGACTTCCTCCCGGGCTGCCTCAGCGCGCCGCGCATTCGCATCCAGGTCGCGGGTGTCAAGCGTAACCAGAAGCTGTCCTGCGCGCACGAGATCGCCAGGGCTGACTTTCACTTCGCGCACATAGCCCATCAGCTGCGAAGAAATTACGGCCGAAGTGCGAGCGCGTACGCTACCCGTTGCCTCGTAAATCGTCGGCCAGGTTTCCGCGCTGGCAGCGACAACGGATACCACAACCGGGGGAGCAGAGTCGTCGAACTTTTCCTTGGGCTTGTCACCCCAACCGGCGAGCCCGATGACGAGCGGAATCAGGAAGAACCTGCAATCTGTCATCGCTTTCCCTCGTTCAGCACTACTGAGTCAGCAGTGAGCGTGCCGGCGGCAAATTCCAGCATCGCGGCTGCGATCCGTTGGTCGTGGATGGCCGCGACGTGCCGAGTGCGTGCGTCCAGCAGAGCTGTCTCAGTGCGGAGCAGATCAGTTACATTGCCGAAGCCTGCTTCATAGCGGTTTTGCGTGATGCGCAGGCTTTCCTCGGCTTCCCTGACCGAGGCTTGGGTCACCTGGATACGTTGCTGGGCGGCCTGGAGATCCGCATAAATGCGCCGGACTTGCAGCCGGATTGTGGAACCCGCACGGTCTTGTTCTGCGCGGCTGCGCTCCAATGCGTATTTAGTCTCTTCGGTATGCGCCCTGTCGCTAGACCCGTTGAACAGGTTCCAACGTAGAGCGATCGAAACCAGCCAGTTTTCTCCGCCCTGAGCATAGAAGCGTTGCCGGTCGGCTTCAAAAACAGCCCGAGCGCTCACTTGCGGGAAGAGGCTGCTGCGGGCTAGTGCCACCTGATTTTCAGCCAGGCTTGTCGCCAGCTTTGACTGTCGGAACTCGGGCCTTTCGGTAAGGGCCGTGGCTTCGTATGTCGCCAGCGCTTCGGCCGGCAAAGTCAGCGGTGTGAGTGCGGTCGTCAAAGTATGGGCAGTATCGAGTGGCAGGCCGAGAACATCATTGAGAGTCGCGCGCGCTACGTCCAGATCCGCACTACGCCGGATCTCTTGCTCGCGCACAGCGGAGAGTCGAACACGAATCGAAAGTACATCGACATCGGTGGACATTCCAGCCGAGCGAATATTTTGGGCACGAACGAGATCAGCCTCTGAGGACAGCCGCCCCTGTCTTATGGCAATGGTTTGCTCCTCGGCCAGCAAGGCATCGTAGTAAGATCTGATTGTGCTCGCGATCACTTCCATTTCAGTCCGTCGGCCATCCTCGCTGGTGATGTCCCTGGCCAACTTCGCTGACCGAACTGCATATTTCGTCTGGCCGGCGTCAAAGAGCGACTGATCGGCTGAGACTTGCGATTGAAAGTTGTTGAGGAAACCGGGCTGATTTAAAGCAGGAAGCTGAAAGTTCTGCTCTCCGAATTGATGCTGCGTTAGCAACGAAGAAAAAACAAACACGGGGTTATCACTCCGAGTCCACGACTCGGAATAATTAACTTTCGGCAAGTTGCCGCTCCGTGCCGCTGTCACGCGAGATTCGGCGACTTTGCTGGCGGCGCCAGAAGCCCGAATGGATTTGTTTTGCCGCAACGCCAGATGAACGGCATCCCGTAGCGACAAGGGGTCTTCGGCCCATACCGGCCGCGTAATCAAAAATGCAATCAACCATGTTCTCTTCATTGCCTTACTGCGTCGTGCCATACGCGATTACCCTCTCTGCCACGCCGCAGGCGGATCATTATACTGACCAGCGGCTGCTTTCGAACTTTGACCCCGAAAAAAGTCACGTTTTAAACAGAACAGCTCCCGCTACGCTCACTGCGACGACCAGCAGTAGCATGGCAAACGCCCTGCGGAGCACGGGTTCTGAGAGCCGGTTCGTCAATTCAAAGCCAATCAACATACCTCCGAGAGCCAGCACGATGAACTCCGCTGTCAAGCGCCAATCCACCGCGACGTAACGGAGTTGCCCAACAAGACCCGAGAAAGAGTTCAGAGCAATAATCGCAAGCGAAGTGCCCACAGCCTTCCTGGTGTCCAGTCCGGCGAAAAGCACGAGTGCAGGTACGATCAAAAACCCTCCGCCGACCCCCAGGAATCCCGTGACTACACCGACTGCGGCACCGACCGCCATGCATCTCAATGGGCGGCAGTGCCCCGGAGTAAGTCCTTCAAAGCCGCCACGCAACATGACCAACCCCACGATGAGCATGATTGCCGAAAATATAAGGAGCAAAGCTGAGGATGAGAAGCGATGCGTAAATGCAGATCCAAGGTATGCTCCTCCGGTACCCGTTATCCCCAGAAGCAAAGCGGCTTTGTTGTGGAACCTGCCTTGTCGCCAATGCAAAAATGCAGCCACCAGGCTGGTCGCTCCTACAATCGCCATTGACATACCAACCGCGGCTTTCGGGTTTATGTGGGCAACGTACACAAGCACCGGCAAGGTGACAATTGATCCGCCGCTGCCCAGAGCGCCGAGCGACAGTCCAATGACCAGCGCGAGTAGAAAAGCCAGTCCTTGCGCCGGGGTCATTATTCCCTGGTGGTGGGCAGATGTTGTGCGTTCCATGCGCCCATGCCGCCGTTTACGTTAACTACGACCCGGCGCCCGGCTCGCTGGAGAACGCTGGTAGCAATGCTGGAACGGTATCCGCTCCCACACACCACATGCACCGGCAAGTCTGAGGGAACCTGATCGAGATGTTCGGGCAAGCTGCCCCCCGGAACGTGGAGGGCGCCGACAATATGGCCAGCTTTCCACTCCGCGGGGCTGCGCACATCGAGCACAAGGAGCGCGTCGTTCAGCTCCAACTGGCTGGAAAGTTCACGCACCCCAATTTGGGAGACGTGAGCCTGATCAAGTCCTGTTTCAATCCAGGCCTTCATCCCGCCCTTTAGGTAGCCGCGGATGTCGTCGAATCCTACGCGGATTAGTGCTCGACAGGCTTCTTCAATGTTCGTTCCCTCATCACCCGTAAGGATGATCGGTTGGTCGTAGGGTACAACCCAGGCGGCCCACATCGAAAGATTCTGCCCGGCTCCAATGTTAAAAGCTCCGGGAATGTGCGCGCCGCCGAATGCCTCCGGACGACGCAAATCAATGATCACTGCATCCGAGTGATCCTCTTGAACCTCTAGCGGCGGGATCGCCTTCAGACCCGGAATGCCATCGAGAATCGGAGGACCATCTACGTTGATGCGCTTCATGCGCCGGTAGTAATTCGGAAACTCGGGTAAAGTCTTCAGAACAGTTTCGATGAACTCTGCTTTCTGTTGTTCCGCCATGAACACGTTGCAAAAGCGTTCATAGCCAAGCGTGGATTGGGGTCGCTCCGACATCCCCACTCCACAGAGAGAGCCCGCACCATGGGCTGGATAAATCTCTACGCCGTCGGGCAGTTTGGCGATCTTTTCATGGACGCTATCGTAAAGCGCTCCAGCAAGCTTCTGCTTGGCATCGTCTCCAAGCAGATCCGGACGGCCCAGAGACCCGACAAAAATGAAATCGCCTGTAAGCAGCGCCATTGGCTGGCCGCACCGGCTATTTTCATAGACCAGAAAGCTCAGGTGTTCGGGCGTGTGGCCCGGGGTATGCACGGCGATTATGCGAAGATCACCGATTAAAAGTTCTTCGCCGTCGCAAAATTTATGATGGGCAAAGCGGTATTGGAATTCTTCGCCCTGATCATGGCCGCTCAGCCACATTTCGGCATTCGTTGCTTCGGCAAGCTGCCTCGAACCGGACGCGTAGTCAGCGTGAATGTGTGTCTCGAGAATGTGCGTGATGATGAGGCCATGAGCCTCCGCGTATCTCAGGTACTGATCAACGTCCCGTTTGGGATCGATAACAACTGCTTTTCCCTTTGTACCGAATAGGTATGAATAGTGGGCCAGGCCTGGGACCTCGAATCGTTC
>JAYTGM010000380.1:0-11261 GCA_043733425.1 Terriglobia bacterium | reverse complement strand
TCCTGGCTCAAGCAAATCTGCTCACGGGGCGCAGCGCCTTCAACGCACGCTTGGACGCCGCGGTAACCGCCGTCTTCCTCATCTTGGTAACGGTAATTCTGCTCGATTCACTCCGAGTGTGGGCTTCCATCCTTTTCGGAGAGAACCAGCGGCAAGTTCAGGAAACCGCTTTCGTTCAATCACATCTTTCAGCAGAAGGGTTATGACTTTCTGGCGCTATCTGCGTGCCCTGCTCCGCGAACTGAGTGACGAAACCGCTTATGAGCGCCACCTCGCCCTCACCGGTTCAGCCCACTCGGGTGCCGAATGGAAGCGCTTTTCCGATGAACGTCACCGCGCCAAATATTCCCGTGCACGGTGCTGTTGAGAGCCGGTAGTTGAAATCGATCGTTCTTCAATTGGCGGCGTTCTTTTCGTCGCTGGGTGGCATCGGCCTGTTGCTGCTGGGAATCCTCGATTCCTCGTTTCTCTTCCTGCCGTTGGGCATCGACATTCTCATGGTCGCCCTCACAGTCCAGCATCACGATCGCATGTTTTATTACGCAGCTATGGCCGCCGCAGGCTCGGTTATCGGTTCGTTCACCACGGATTGGGTGAGCCGCAAGGGTGGGGAAGCGGGCCTCGCAAACCGCATTTCGCCGCGCCGCCTGAAATACATCCAAGCCAAAGTGGAAAAAAGTGCTGGTGTGGTGCTGGCTCTTTCGGCGGTGGCGCCGCCCGGTTTTCCGTTTACGCCGTCTGTGATTGTCGCCGCTGCTCTTCAATACCCGCTCATCAAACTGCTGATCATCGTGGCTATCTTCAGGCTAATCCGCTTTGTGATTGAAGGTCTGCTCGCCATCAAATTCGGTCCCCACATTCTGAAATTAGCGGAGATGCCCGTCATTCAACACGCAATCCTCTTGGTGGTGGTGATTTCAATTATGGGTAGCGCCTGGTCTCTCTATAAGCTTCATAAAAGTAGCAAAAGGAAATCGTGAAGCGCCCGGCGTTATAGAATAAGGCGCATGAAATCAGTAGTCGTTCTGCTGGCGTTTACGGCTCTTGGAAGCGCGCAAAAAACCGAAATTCCTGCTTTGCTTACCCTGGCCAAGACTCCCGCCAACCCGGGCTTCGTCCCAGCCCTCCGCGATACGCTGACGCAAAAGGCTATCGATGCAGGATCCGCCGTTGCGGGCTATGGTTCCGATTTTCTCTTCGCCACGCAAGCTGCCGCCGCGCCCGATCTCTACATTGATGACGTGCGCGCCGGCACCCTGCAACCCGTGCCCGGCAATGACCAATTGTGGATCACGCAAGCGAAACTGCGCCCCGGCACTTCGCACAATTTTTATTACATGGTAAATGGCAAGCAGTTCGGAGGCAATCACGATATCGCCGCCTTCACGCCGGATTCTTATCTCCAACCAGAAGTGCATCAGGGGACCCTTTCAGAAAAGATGGTCCACACCAGCAAAATTTACGACGGCATGGTTTCCGATTGGTGGATCTACGCCCCCGCCCAATACGATCCGGCCAAGCCCGCCGCCCTCATGGTCTGGCACGATGGGCAAGGCATGGTGAACCGCACCGCTCCTGCAAATCCGCTCAACGTGTTTGACAACCTGACCGCGCAGGGCAAGATCCCCGTCATGATTCAGGTCTTCATCGCGCCGGGTAAAATTGGCGAAAAAGCCATGCGCAGCATTGAGTACGATACCGTCTCTGATAAATACGCCCGCTTTGTGCGCGATGAGATCATGCCCATGGTTTACGCGAAATACAACGTGCGCCGTGATGGCTATAGCCGCGCCGCCGCTGGCAATTCATCGGGAGGCATCTCGGCTTTCAACATGGCCTGGTTTCAGCCCGATCAGTTCAGCCGCGTGCTCATGCGCATCGCCAGTTTCGCCAACCTGCAGCAGAACCATCCCGGCGAATTCGATGGCGGCAACACCTTTCCTTATCGCGTTCGCCGTGAGGACAAGCGCCCCATCCGCGTCTGGTCCGCGGACGGTACCGAAGATCTGGAAAATCCGTTCGGCTCCTGGCCCTCAAATAACATCAACATGGCCAACTCACTCAAGTTTCGCGATTACGATTTTCATATGAGCTGGAGCAACGGCAGCCACAACGGCGCGCACGGAAACGCGGAACTGCCAGAAGAGATGACCTGGCTCTGGCGCGGTTACGATTCCGCCAAGACTTCCGATACCTTCCCGCCCGACCCTGACGAAAAAGCCAAACCCTTTTTCCGCGTGAAGTCTTTCAACCGCTAAGACGCATTGAATGCGCCTCAATAATCTTCAGGCGCTCGCCGACCGTTTGAACCGCAGCCCCGGCATCGTCGTCGCGCTGCTCACGGTTCTTTTTATAGGGCTGGTAGTGCAGCCCATGCAGAAAATTCTCTGGCACGATGAGCTGTTTACGTTTTACATCGCCAGTTCTCCCACCATCAGCAAAATGGTGGACGCCATGGTGCATGTGGATTGGCAGCCGCCGCTGATCTTTGCAACCGCTTGGGCGTCGCAGCACCTTTTCGGCTTAAATGAATTTGCCACCCGGCTGCCCTCGACAGTCGCCTTTTATGCCGCCAGCATCGGCGTCGTGTTTCTCCTGAAACGCCGTGTGGGCGTACTCTGGGCCGCCATTCCCGTTTTGCTGTTTTGGTTTTCTTTTTACTTCAAGTACGCCGCTGAAGCGCGTCCCTACGGCCTGTTTGTCGCGTTCTTTGTCCTCTCCGCGCATTGCTATCTTCGTGCGACAGATGAGGGCACGCCCTCCCGCCAACGCTTGTTTCTCGCTGGGCTTTTCATTGGCAATGTCGGTATGATGCTAAGCCACATACTGGCACCGGTTTCCATGACGCCGTTCGGCGTGGCGGAACTTGTCAGAACATGGCAGCGCCGCAAAATCGATCTTGCCATGTGGTTCGCCATTGTGGCCCCGCTCGGTATTGCAGTAATTTTTCTGCCGATGATGCATTCGTTCCAGCAGAACTTGTTCCCGGTCATTTTTCAGGCGTCCTTTAAGAAAATGGCCGTCTTCTATGCGAAGGCTTTGCGGTACGTCTGGCCGAGTCTTCTGTTTGGCGCATTGGCCGCGATACTCGCCGCGCGCGTACGTGTCGACCAGGAACCCGCGCGCTCTGAGCGACCGGTGTTTCCGCTCCCCCATCTGGTGCTGGCAGGCGCGCTCCTCCTGCCCCCCATCCTGGTAAATCTGATGATGATGCGCAGCCACGGCGCGTTCTGGGAACGCTATTGCATCCCCACCGCCCTCACCATTTATGTGCTCTGCGCCTTCGGTCTCGGGTGGCTTGCGCGTTGGCGCCCCCTTGCCGCGCTAGCAACCTGTGCGGCAGTTTTGCTTGCCGGTCTGGGCCAAGCCGCTATCAATTTCCGGCCGCTGCCACCCCTTCACACAATCGAAAGCGTCCGCCCCGATCTGCCCCTGGTCGATGCAAGCGGCCTTGCCTTCCTCGAAATGGACCATTACGAACGGCACGCTCTTTTGAATCGGCTCTATTACCTGACGGACCGCCCTTCCGCAATCCGCTACGCTCACGCTACCCTGTTTGAAGGCTTCGGAGGGCTAAATAACTACTTTCCCATTCGTGCCCATGTGCGCCCTTATTCTGAATTTGTCCAACGCACCAAGCACTTCCTACTCTTCGGCACGCCGCAGAATGCGGAAGATTGGCTCTTCGACAAGTTGAAAGACGATGGAGCCACGGTCAAGAAACTACAGGGCGTCACCACACCATACCGGGATTACGAGGTGTTTGAAGTCGTGTTTCCGTAGTCTTAAACGAATTTCGTTAGTGCTTGTGTGTCAGCCGGTCATACGCAAGGCCAGCAGCACCACCGCTTACGGCCCCAATCGCGGCCCCTTTACCGCCGCCTGCCAGCGCGCCAATTCCAGCTCCAGCGGCAGCCGTTCCGGCCACAATAGCGACTGACTTCTTTTTCGACCGGCCGCGGCGGACGTCCGTCCGGTACACGCGGCGTGTCACGGTCCTGCGCCGAGCATCTCTTCTCCTGTTCACATACATGGCTTCGTGCAAATAGGAAGGGCGCTCAACCGTAGGGCTGTAATCGTAGCGGAGATCTGCACTGCTCAGTAAGCTGGCGGCACCAGGACGATAAATTGGTTCGCGAATCTCAACGCCAGAATTGACGCCGGTTTTATAGGAACTTTGAGCGTATAGCGGCTGCGCAACGTCCGATTTATCCATACAGGCAGCGGCTCCTGCCGCAGTTGCCACCGTTGCCAGAACACCTGCAACCCAAATCTGTTTACCATTGCCGAATAGCATTGAGTTCTCCTGGCCCGGGTAGTGCGCGTGGCATGCCAAACCAGGATAATTCGCTCAATCTGACAAAATTTTCATCTGCCTAAAGTTCCTTGCACATCAGGTATCCACACTTTTCATAGAAGCCACGTGCCTGAAAATCCAGCGTATCCAACCGAACCGCGCTAGCTCCCGCCCCCCGGTACCGCCGCCCCGAACTGCCTCACTCAGCCACACTACTTCCAGATCGAACCAGCGCCCCCACCGAATTACCCCATATGTCCCGCCTAGCACCTCACTATCCTGATTGCGCACATAAACTTCCACTCGGGGCGGCTCAGCCGGTTCCTGGGCATACAGTCTCTGCATCTCCGGGGATTACCCGGTGTTGCTAGCCGTCAATCCGCGCCTGACGGCCCTGCGCGATTCTTCGTTCACACCGGTGCAAAATAAAATCTCAGGGTGCAATGCTTACTTGGTTTCCGTGATCTTAGCCGCTTTCAAAGCGGTGGCAACCTGCACAATCCTTCGGCCCTGATAGCGCGCCACTTCCAGGTCATCCGCCGTAGGCGGTGCATTGTTCTGCCCGGAAACGGTGGAAGCGCCATAGGGTGTTCCCGCGCGGAACATGACCGGGTCTCCGTAACCAAGCGGCACAATAATCAAGCCCAAATGCGCCATTGGGTTGTATAAAGAGATCAGGGTGCTTTCGTTCCCGCCATGTGCGGTGGAAGTGGAGGTGAACGCGCCACCCGCTTTCCCAACCAGCTTGCCCTGGAACCACAGGCCGCCCAGGGAATCGATGTAAGCTTTCAGCTCGCTGGAAACATTTCCAAAGCGGGTGGGCGTTCCAAAAATAATGGCGTCTGCCCATTCGGCGTCAGCCTCAGTAGGGGCTCCGTATTCGGCGGTCATTCTGGCACTGTTTTCCGCCCAGCCGGGGGCGTGGGTCATCACTTCCGGGCTCACAATATCGGCAGCCCGGCGCAACCGGACTTCCGCCCCATTTTCGCGCGCGCCTTCCGCCACACCTTTGGCCAAAGCTTCAGTAGAACCGTTGCGTGAATAAAACGCGATCAGAACTTTCGTGGAATCCATGGGGTAACGATGTCTATCGCCAGAAGTCGGATTCGCGATACTTATAGCTTGCCCCGCCTTCAGATTCAGGATGTGACAAAAGTCTACATATCCGGGGGGCAACCCTTAACCGCGCTAGCTGGTGTTTCCCTGGCTGTCGAGGCAGGCACCGTTACCGCCCTTCTCGGCAGAAGTGGCTGCGGAAAATCCACGCTGCTGAAAATTGCGGGCGCAATGGATTTCGCCACTTCAGGCCAGGTCCTGATTGATGGCGAAAGCACTACGGCACTCTCCGACGCAAGACTCACCGCCTTACGCCGCACAAAAATTGGGTTCGTTTTTCAGTTTTTCGAATTGTTGCCCACTTTAACCGCCCTTGAAAACGTGGAACTGCCGCTCCTGTTATCCGGTTCCCACGGCGCGCGCAAAACTGCCAGCAGCCGCCTGGAATGGGTTGGTCTGGCTGACAAATTCGAATCGTACCCGCACCAGCTATCGGGCGGCCAGATGCAGCGGGTAGCCGTCGCGCGCGCGCTGGTGCACAAGCCCCACTTGCTCATCGCCGATGAGCCAACCGGCAATCTGGATACAACCAGCGGAGCCCAGGTGCTCAGCCTGCTCCAATCGGCGGCCACGGAATTCGGTGCAGCCGTCCTGATGGCGACGCATTCTGAAGAAGCCGCCGGAATTGGGACCCATCGGATTTACCTGCGCGATGGGCACATTGTGCAACCGTAAAAACCTGCACAATCATGCATAATGCCACCCTATTCCGAACTCTAGTCCTCCGTCCACTCCTCCGAGAGCCCCTGCGTACCGCTCTCACGCTATCTGCGGTAGCCCTGGGCGTTGCCGTGGTCATAGGAATTGAACTCGCGGGCAATGCCGCATCCGGTTCTTTCGAATCTTCCCTCACGACCCTCACCGGCACAATCGACCTCCAACTCTCCGCCAACGGCGGCCTAAATGAAGAGCTGATTGCCAAAATTTCCCAACTTCCCCTCAATCTGAAAGTGACGCCAGTCATTGAAACCCCTGTTCTCACTGCACAGAGAATCTCAGCCACGCTCTTCGGCATAGACTCCGTACAATTACCCGCCACCCCTGCCTCCAGCCCCGCCGCCAAAAACCAGATCGCCGTTTCCGAAGCCTTGGCGAGACGCCTCAAAATCCACCCCGGCGACCCCCTCACACTGCGGCTCCCATTCGGCCCCACTACCTTCACTGTCGCTCCGCTCATCGCCGCCAAAGGTGCTGAATTCCTCGCGCTCGATATCGCTGAAGCGCAGCGCGTCCTCGCCCGTTACGGCAAGCTGGACCGCATCGAAATCACCGTCAGCCCCCGTGAGGATTTCGCAAAGGCCGAACAAATGATCCGGGCGTCCTGCGGCCTTGGTGTCCTCGTCGATAAGCCCGGCACGCGCGGCCAGGAAAATCAGCGGATGCTTCGTGCTTTCCGTTGGAACCTGCGCGTGCTCAGCTATATTTCGCTCGTAGTCGGTGCCTTCCTGATCTACAACACCATCTCGGTAAGCGTGGTCCGGCGGCGCCCGGAAATCGGCATACTCCGCGCCATCGGGACCTCACGCGGCACCATCTTCACGTTCTTCCTGACGGAGGCTCTGCTTTTTGGCGCGGTTGGAAGTGCCCTCGGCATCTTGCTCGGGCGGGCGATGGCGGAGGGTTTGGTCGGCCTGATCTCGGTGACCGTCAATTCGCTTTACGCATCCAGCCGCCCGGCGTCCATCGCCCTCACGTGGCCTGTTGTGTTGTCCGCCGTCTTCACGGGCCTTGCCGTCTCTGTCCTCTCCGCGCTTGCCCCGTCGCTTGAAGCAATGCGCGTGGTCCCCACGGAGGCCATGGGCCGCGGCTCCCGGGAAACCGTATTTCGCTCTCATACGAAACGGAATCTGCTCCTCGCGCTATTGTTTGCGCTTCTCGGCAGCGCGGCCACCGCTCAGGATGCGGTCGATGGCCGCCCGTTATTCGGTTATGCGGCGGTCTTGCTCTTCATCGCGGCGGCTGCTTTCGTGGCACCCCCGTTGGTGCGCGCGGGCGTGGCGGTTCTCTCCCCGCTGCTGCGCGCGGCATTTTCCGCGGTCGGCCTGTTAGCCGCGCGCTCGCTGGTCACTTCGCTCCGCCGTACCTCCGTCGTCATCGCCGCACTTGCCACCGCTATCGCGATGATGGCCAGCGTCGCCATCATGGTCGGCAGCTTTCGCGAAACGGTGATCGTCTGGCTCGATACGCAGTTGCGCGCCGATCTCTATATCCGCGCTGCCGGGCCTGCCCAAGCGGGCGTGTATCCTGCTCTGCCTGCTGATGTACCGGCACTTGTACACCAAGTAGCTGGCATCGAAGCAATAGACAACTTCACCGCGCTGGAAATCCGCTTTAATGGCCAGCGCGCCTCTCTTGGCGCAAGCGACCCTCAACTGCTGCTCCGCTTCGGCCGCCAGCGTTTTCTTCCCGGTGAAAATCGCGAAGAGATCCTTCACTCGCTCGCGGGGACAAACAACGCCATTGTCACCGAAGCCTTCGCCAGCAAGCATCACTTACACCAAGGTTCCCAAATCGAAATCGCGCTTGGCGCTCACCAAGTCAAGCTTCGCGTGGCAGGTATCTACTATGACTACACCAGCGAACGCGGCTTCGTGCTGATTGATCGAGCCACGCTTGCCCGCTATCTGCCAGATCAACCGGTAACGAATCTTGCGTTATACATCGCGCCGGGCAATCCTGTCGAAAATGTAAGGAAGGCCGTAGCAGACCGCACAGCCCAATACGCCATTGATATCGCGCCGAATGAAACGTTGCGCGCCGGAGCCGTCGAAATCTTCGATAGAACCTTCGCCGTCACTTATGCCCTGGAAGCGGTAGCCATTCTGGTTGCCATGCTGGGTGCTGCTAACTCGCTGCTTGCTCTTGTCCTGGAACGCCGCGGTGAATTGCGCCTTTTGCGCTTCCTCGGTGCCGCTTCGCAGCAGATCCGAAACATGATTCTGGTGGAAGCGGGGCTCATCGGATTGCTGGCTAATGTGTTGGGGCTGGCGCTTGGTTTTGCGCTCAGCTACGTGCTGATTTATGTCATTAACGAACAGAGTTTCGGGTGGACCATTCAGTTCCATCCGCCGTTTGCGTTGCTCGCCGGGGCACTCTCATCGGTGTGGGTGGTCACCATATTCGCCGGCATCTATCCCGCTCGGCTAGCGGCACGCAGTTAGAAAATGGGCTGAAATCAGGCCCGATATGCCACAATAGAAGCTCCCACTGACAACATGAGCACTACAACTACGCGCAATATCGCGATCATCGCACACGTTGACCATGGCAAGACCACACTTGTGGACGCCATGCTCAAGCAATCCGGAATGTTCCGTGCCAACGAAGAAACCGCTGACCGGATGATGGATTCAAACGATCTGGAGCGCGAACGCGGCATCACAATTCTCGCCAAGATCACCGGCCTGAATTACAAGGGCGTGAAGATCAACATCGCGGACACCCCCGGCCACAGCGATTTCGGCGGTGAAGTAGAGCGCGCACTCAAGATTGTTGATGGCGTCATGCTCCTGGTAGATGCCAGCGAAGGCCCTCTGCCGCAGACGCGTTATGTGCTCATGAAATCGCTGGAGCAGAATTTGAAACCGATCGTGGTGATCAACAAGATCGATCGCCCCGATGCGCGTATCCAGGAAGTGCTGAATGAGGTTTATGACTTATTCATCGATCTCGATGCCACCGAAGAGCAGCTCAATTTTCCGATCCTCTACACCAATGGCCGCGCCGGTATTGCCAAGAAAACGATGGACGATCCATCCGAAACACTGGAGCCGCTTTTCGACGCAATTCTAGAGCACATTCCGGAGCCGCAGGGCGAGAAAGATGCGGTTTTGCAGTTGCTGGTCGCGAACCTGGATTACAGCGATTATCTCGGTCGCTTGGCCATTGGCCGTGTTTTCGAAGGGACGCTGAAGTTGAACGACGAAGTCGGAATCGTGAAGCTGGATGGTTCGGTCCAAAAAACCCGCGTCACGAAAATGTTTTCCTTTTCCGGCCTCCGCCGAGTGGATGAAACCATCGGCATTCCGGGCGACATGCTGGCGCTTGCGGGTATCGAAGGCATCACAATCGGCGAAACGGTCACGCACCCCGAAACCCCGATCGCTCTTAAGACCATCCAGATCGATGAACCGACCATTGCAATGACGCTGTCCATCAACACGTCCCCGTTTGTGGGACGCGATGGCAAGCTGGTCACCTCGCGCAATCTGCGTGACCGCCTCAATCGGGAATTGCTGACCAATGTATCGATTCGTGTAGAAGACGCGGGCGGCCCCGATGCGTTCAAAGTGATGGGCCGCGGCGAACTGCAGCTTGCCATCCTCATCGAGATGATGCGCCGTGAAGGCCACGAAATGAGTGTCGGCAAACCCGAAATTGTAACCAAGAAAATCGATGGCGTCATTCACGAACCGGTTGAGATTCTGATTATCGATTGCCCTGAAGCCAACCTCGGCACCATCATGGAAAAAATGGGCACCCGCAAGGGCAAGATGACCAAAATGGTGAACCATGGCTCCGGCCGCGTGCGCCTGGAATTCGATATCCCCTCCCGCGGCCTCATCGGTCTTCGCAGCGAAATTCTGACCGATACGCGAGGTATGGCCATCATGAATTCGCTGTTCAAGGGCTACATCGAATGGCAGGGCGATATCCCCGCGCGTCCCAGCGGTTCACTGGTCAGTGACCGCGCCGGCAAAGCCACGGGCAACGCGATCTGGAACCTGCAGGAACGTGGAGACATTTTCATCACGCCCGGCACCGAAGTTTATGAAGGCATGATTGTGGGCGAGAACGCCCGCTCCGCCGATCTGGACGTCAACATCATCAAGGAAAAAAAACTCACCAACATGCGTAGCTCAAGCGCGGATGAAGCCATGCGCCTGGTACCTCCCCGTTTGATGAGCCTCGAACAGGCAATAGAATTCGTCCGTGAAGACGAATTGGTGGAAGTCACTCCGGGCAGCATCCGCTTACGTAAGAAAGTGCTGAAAGCCAACCAACGATAGGCTGAAAGTGTGATCCGCGTCACCATTGCACTCTGTTGCTTAAGCGCCGCAATCGCGTGCGCCGGTCAAACCTTTCAAAGCATTTCTGTCTCTCCCGATGCCAACGTCAACGTGGTACTGGTCGATAGCACAGGCGCCAATGTGGCTCCACCCGTTTTAAAAGACCAGGTTTCAGCAAGCCGGCCGCTGCTGAGTCCGGATCGCCAGATAGCCGGCTGGTTGGTGGAAGAAAATCAAGGCAACTCCTACCCCATCGCCACCAGCTTGGTTCTCTTCCGCAACGGGCACATCGTCCAGCGTCTTGGCGATGGCATGATGGTCTACAAATGGGCCTTTCGGAACGGCAGCAGCCAAGTCGTGTTAGAGACGGGTACGGTTCACGGCATGCAAGGGCATCACATGCTGCTCTTCAGCGTGGAAACCGGCCGCCAGTTAAAGGTGTGGTCGGGCAAAGAGGGCCAGAGCCCGGAATGGGGCCGGGCGTTGAAGTAAGGCGCTAGCTACTTTACGCAGTCCCGTAGCGCTGGTTCCAGGTCCCGAAACTTCCACTCGAAACCTTTATCGATCGCAACGCGAGGCAGCACGCGCATGCTGCTGAGCACGATCTCGCTCATCTCTCCCATACCCGCTTTCAGCAAGCCCGCCGGTACTTGAAGGAACGCCGGCTTACCCAAAACCTTCCCGAGTGTCCGCGTGAACTCACTGTTGGTCACCGGCTTTGGAGCGACTGCATTCATCACACCCGTTACATCGCCTTCCAGCGCCCACTTTACCATCGCGGCCAGATCGTTCACATGGATCCAACTGGTCCACTGCTTCCCATCCCCAATCCGTCCGCC
>JAYTGM010000379.1:0-4292 GCA_043733425.1 Terriglobia bacterium | reverse complement strand
TTAGTTGTTTCCACCCAGTATGGGCCGCACCAGGTTCTCTTCGCGCTGAATCCAAACAAGAATATCCTGTAGCGTCGTCTTCGGGTCCCGCTTAGGTTCCCACCCGCTCAGCCTGGTCAAGTAACTGTGGTCAGTCAGATAAATGCGGATGTCGGCCCGGCGCTGTTCCGGGTTGGGGCGAATCGGGATGGTATTCCCGGTAAGTTCCCCGCTCAAACGCGTTAACTCCAACAGGGAAACACTATTTGCCGCGCCACCGCCCACGTTGTAAATGCCGCCCGCGAAGCGTCCGAAATCCTGCAACTGCAGAGCAACCAGATCGCATAAGTCAGCCACATGCAACACATCCCGGACCTGCTTGCCGCTGCCTCCGAACCCGATGTACTCGAGCGGCTTTCGGAAATAGTGCGCGGCCAGCCAGAGGGCAATGACACCCTGGTCCAATTTCCCCATTTGCCACGGGCCTGCGATCAACCCACACCGGTTAATGATGGACCGGACACCGTAGGCATCCGAATACTCAGTAATCATTAGCTCCGCCGCAAGTTTGGTCATTCCATACAGTGAGCGGGCGCCTGCTGTGGAAAATTCCTCGTTGATGCCTTTTTCGGAAACCCCCGCCACCGTCTGCGCCGCTGAAATGTGAAAACGCGCGGTGTCTTCGTAAAAGTGCAATTCATTCAGCAAGCGGACCGGGTAGACTCTGCTGGTGGAAAGAAACAGAAAGTGTGCACCCACGTCACGCGCACATTCCAGACAGTGAAAACATCCAGTCAGGTTAGTGTCAATCAGATACTTAGCCGATCCCCCATACCCCGCCTGAGCGGAAGGCTCCGCGGAACACTCAATGATCAACTCGGAATCTTTTCCCGCCGCCAGTAAATCGTCGCTGTTCCGCACATCGCCATGGACGAACTCGACGTCGGCTTGCCGCAATCTGACGAGATTCAACTCCGATCCTCTGCGGCGCAGATTATCGAGGGCCAGTACAGCGGTGGAAGGGAAGCGGCGCTTCAAATCCAACGCCAGGCTTGAACCCACAAATCCGCAGCCCCCCGTTACTAAGATGCGGTTGTACATCTCCTAGCGCACTTCCGGCTTAACTTGCGGAATGATCGATCCCGGCCGGGCGAGCGCGTGATAGTCACCGCGCGAAAGCGACTTCTCAAGCCAAAGATACAGCACAATGAACAGGTACCTGCTTCCCATTTCCTTGATTTTGAGCTTTGACAGACCCGCCTTCCGATTCGTCCAGGTAATCGGAATCACAGCAAACGAGAAGCGGCGCACAATCGCTTTTAAGGGCATCTCAACCGTAAGATTGAAGTGGGGCGAAATCAAGGGTTGCAGGTGATCGATGACCTCCCTGCGGTAACATTTGAACGCGTTCGTAAAATCGTTGTATGGGACGTTTAACAGCACCTTGATAAAAAGGTTTGCCAACCTGTTTAGCACCAACTTGCCCGCCGGATAATCCACCACAGCGCCGCCTTTAACAAAGCGGGATCCAAAAGCGCAATCATAGCCTTGCTGGATCACGTGGTAGTAACGCACCAGATCTTGCGGACTATCCGAGGCATCTGCCATGAAAATGGCGACGCAATCTCCTTTGTAGTATTGAAGGCCATATCGGATTGCCATCCCGAATCCGTGAGCCCCGGTATTCTTGAGCAGACGGATTTCAGGATGATCCTGCGAAATCGCTGAGACAATCTCCGCAGTGCTGTCGGAACTGCCGTCGTCCACCACTAGGATTTCATACGGAATAACTGCTTTTTGCAAAGCCGACACCAGCGTCAACAGTGTTCCACGTACGCAGCCCTCCTCATCGCGGGCGGGAATAATTATGGAGAGCAGCATCAAAAGAGCACGTCACGTTAAGTGAGAATCATAGCAAGCAAATTTCTTTCTTTTGGCAGGAGGCTCCTGAGTTGTACGCAATTTGGACATTCGGACCTGATTGGTTTACCGAGGAGAGCGTTGACGGACACCGCCCTGCACCTTACAATTGCTTAACTGCGCAACTATGGCAATTCAATTCCCAGGCCCCTTAGCACCAGATTTCCCTTCCAGACTCTACCGCAAGGCTCAACAGCTGGCCCAGGTCAGTATGCTGTCAGTTCGCCGGGCGGAATAATGACTGCCGGCATGGCAGTCTCCATCACAATTTCCCCGGTACCCAAGGGAGTGAATGGTACCGACACGAAGCATTATCTGTACGTTGCCGGCGGTTCCGGCTCGCCTGAGGCCGTCCTTATTACAGGCGGTACGGCCACTTCTGGATCTCTGTCCGGGACACTCTCCTTCACTCCGGCTAGCAGTCATTCTGGTGCATGGACTGTGAGCAGCGCAAACGGAGGAATTGCGGAAGCTATGCAGAGCATGTCTCCAGGAGGCGGTGTTGTGGGCATGCCTTCCGGAACATACACGATACGCGGGCCGGTAGGCTACCTTCCGAAGATGACGTTTCTGGGTGCAGGCCCAACAACAATTCTGGTTCCCGGGTCGTCCGCAAGTATTGTTTTTGACGGGAACGTGCCCCATAAAGGCGCGGATGAGTTTTCTATGGTCTCTGATATATCCGCTACGGCTGCTCTAGTCCTCCCGATCGGACGACGATTTGTCCAGGTTCAAGGAACAACGACGATAACCTCATTTGCTTCTGTTCCCCCCGAAGGCTCCGTTGTGACGCTTCGCTTTGTTTCCAGCCTGACGATATCTAGCGGAACCCGCCTGAGGCTTAACTCGAATTTTGTGAGTACGAACACAGCGTACTCCACGCTCACTCTTTACTCAGACGGCACCACGATGATCGAAATCTCGCGCTCCGCGAATTAGATGCACTTACCCTTATCAATATCCTAAATGCAATTTAGAGCACGCCGGGCTAACTGGGCCTTTCTTAGCTCAGCGCTGTTTTACTCTCTCTTGAGCTATGCAGCGCTGCTGCTGTTTTCCTTGAATTTCCAGCCAATCAGTACTACTGTGGATGCCTCATGGGTATTCGCAATGAACTACTATGCCCACGGGCCGGAGCTATTTGGCAAGGATCTGGTGTTCACTTATGGCCCATTGGCGTATCTTGCGGTTCCGGAGAACGTCGGCAAGAATCTCGCGGTAGCGGCTGCGGTTCACGTCGCCCTATGGTGCGTGCTGCTCTACCTGTTGCAGGCGATTGGTGAAGGCCGCCACAAAGCATCCGGCATCCTGATTCTGGTGGCCCTAATTTTCTCAAATCGGCTTTACTTCAATTACTGGGATTATTTGCTCGTCTTTGTGGCGGTGCTTTCCCTGGTTCTTCTGATCAGAAAGCCGGGAGACCTGTTCCCTTTGGGCATTCTTGCGCTCGTGGCCGGGCTTGAGTTCCTGGTGAAATTTAGCGGCTTTATTCTGATCGCTCTACTGCTCGCAATTTACGCAGCATCCCGTCTCCGCGTTGTAAAGCAGACAAGCCGCGGCGAACGCGTAATGCTCTTGCTGGCGATCTTGGCAGGGCCGATTGCCTATTTTGCTTACAACCCCTCCCTCTCCGGGCTTATTGGTTACTTGCGGGGGAGTTTGAATATAGCAGCAGGATACTCGGCCGTTATGTCTACCGTCGCTGAGCCTGCGCTTCTCCGCAACGCCGCCGTACTTTGTTTTTCTCTGGCCATATTAACCGGATTTTTTGTTTATAAGCGGCTTGTTACAGTTACAGGTGCCGCGATGGTCCTTCTGTTCACCTGGATGGCATTCAAGCACGGTTACACCCGGGGAGGGCCATCGCACGCCGCTATTTTCTTTGGCCTGATGACTGTGGCGCCCGCCTTCCTGGCATCTCAGATTTCCTGGACCCGCTCACGCCGGGTACTTCCTGCATCAGTATGTGTCTGTTTGATGGGAGTTTCTCTTTTCTTTGAAGGCCAGGTGCTTCCAGTTTGGAACCTTTCCTGGTGGGCGCCTGCATACAACCTGAGACAAACGGCTCATCTGTTCAGGTGGAACCAAATGTCAGCTATGCTTGCCGCAATGAGCGATGAGTCATTCAAAGATTCTCTGATCAGTCAGTATTCGGCGGCGCTGGGCCACTCCAGAGTTCTTTTTTTTCCCTGGGATGTCTCCTATGCCTCTCGCGGCGATTTCCATGCAGTGCCCTTTTACACGACTCAGGCGTATTCTGCTTACACTCATTACCTCGATCAGCAATCGGCCGATCACATAACAAGAGCTTCTCCCCCAATTGACTATGTCCTCCTGGAATGGAAGAGTGCGGATACACGTAATCCTTTTGTGGACGTGCCAGTTACATGGAA
>JAYTGM010000378.1:0-4309 GCA_043733425.1 Terriglobia bacterium | reverse complement strand
CTGCGCGTTTTGCTGGTTGCTGAGGATCTGTGCCGTGGTGGCCATGTTTTTAGTTACCCGGTTTTATCTCTAGCAGATGGAATGAGCGCTGAAGGTGGGGGATGGGGCTAAGTTGTTGAGGAAATGGGGCGAGATAGTTATTTTTTGGTGGGTACTGGTTCTGGAGATGAGGTAGTGCAACTGACGCCAAGGCGCATAGCTGATCAAAGATTTCTATCTGGGCCAACTTTGTTGTCCTGGCAATTGATTACTCCTGATTTGGCCAAGCCAATCAGGCTGACTTCAAAAAGGCGGCGACGACGGCGATCAATTCGCGGGCAGAATCCACGTGACGTTGTGCGTCTTCCTTACTGACCCGGAATGTTAGGTCGTAATCGGCGACAAGCCGGTCCTCATAAGAATCGAGGAGGGCGCGGTGCAATGCAACCGGCACCAAGCCGGTATTCACAAAATCTCGCGCGAAGGCGGAATGAACCGCGCGATGTTTAGAAAATTCGTGTCCTTTTGAAAGGAGCAGAGCCTCCGCCGCATGGAACATGGCGTAATAGGCGCGGCTGGCCGCACCATCGGGATCGCCATCGAGAAGCAAGATCTCAGCCGAACGCAGGAAGCGGCGGCTGAGTTCCTCCCAGAGTGCCGCATCCATTTTCCCCCCATCGCCTTTCAAAGCTGCACACCTTCGCTACGGATATTGCGGTACAGAAGCCGCTCTCCATCCCTGAGTTGCTCCGGTGTCAAGAATAAGAAACTGATAAAGAGTTCCGAGTGAAGATGAATTTGCGCCCGCAGGTCGCTCAGTAAGGCCCTCTCCCTTCCGCGATCGACAACCTGATCAAGAATTACGGCTATGTCGATGTCGGAATCAGGCCGGGCATCACCGCGGGCTCGGGAGCCGAAAAGGATCAGGCCTTTTAGGCGCGCTCCGTAGATTGTTTTGACGCCCTCCCGCAGGGTGTCAATCGCGGGTTGAACGTCGGGAAGAGGTGAAGCGAGCATCGTTATATTGGGAACAACTCGCAATTGTCTATGTTAGCTCTCGCCGAGGGCTAGCGGCCGTGCGAGGGGTCGGAGGACGTGGCAGTGGAGAGATCGATGTCCAAGTTGGTTCCGGGTGCAAGGCATAGACCCGCTGATGAGTAAGTGGATGAGCAGGTTGCCGTGAACTTGGGGCGGCGGGGCGACTGTGCAATCTGCCATGCTTCGGCGAAGAGGATTCCGCTGAGTTGGGGATTGAGGGGAGTGCGCGGGAAGACGCATCCTGGCGAGGGCGGACAGGTGTCGTTATATACGAAGAAGTGAATTTCTCGATTTCCCGCATGGCTGTGGAGGTCGCCTGCCGTGGTGATGGTGCCGTCCGAATCCCGCACTGGAATGCCGGAGCAGTATATACCCGCGCGATAGCCTGACTTGGTGAGCGCATCGGACCAAGCCAGCACGTAGGTAATCTGCTCCAGGGTCAAGCGACCCCCTTCTTCCTGATCTAAAAAGATAATGGCGTGATCTGGGAAGCCTTCCTGCCTGGCAAGGCTCGCGGCCAGGCTGCCATCGGCGTTTCCTAATTTGTTTGCTGTGCCGGGACCTTGGAGTTGCTGGTGAACACGGCCGTTGAACAGGATGAGGAAGCCGAAGCCTGTCTTTGCTAAAAGCGGGCGCTTGCCTTTCCAGGAAGTGGATGCCTCGCCGGGAGGGGCGTTCAGCCAGTAGCCGGTGAAGGCAAATGTCTTGCGGAGTGTTGGGAGCGCTTCATCCCCTGGGTAGAGGTTGCGGTCGAAGCCTTGGCTTGCTGCGTTTGCGAAATTCAGGAGAAGCAAGAAGGCTAAGATGGCCCGGTGCATAGCCCTTATTTTAGGGTGCTGCTAACTTACTTTGGCGCCTAGTTCGCCCCAGCGGGCGTAGAGCTCATCGACTGCTTCCTGTGCGGTGTTGAGTTCTGCTACCGTCTTCTGAAGCAGCGAGGGGTTGGTGTTTACAGCAGGATCGTCTAGCGCAATGTGCTTTTCATTGACTGCGGCTTCGGCTTCTTCAATGCGTTTTTCGATAGTTTCCCATTCGCGGGCTTCGAGATAAGACAGGCGCTTCTTGCCGGATTCGTTCTTCTGGCGGTCTGGCGCTTTCTCTGAGCGGACGGGTTTGCGGGCGGCGGCTTGGGCTTCCTCCCACTGGCTGTAATCGGCAAAGACACCGGCACCGCCTTCGCCATCCAGCCCGACTACGATGTTTGAAACGTTGTCGAGCATGAAGCGATCGTGGGTGACCAGGACTAAGGCACCCGGAAAATCCACCAGGTTCTCTTCGAGGACTTCGAGGGTGGGGATATCAAGATCGTTGGTGGGCTCATCGAGGAGCAGAACGTCGGCCGGTTCGAGCATGAGCCGGGCAATCAGGACCCGTGCCTTTTCGCCGCCGGAGAGCCGGTTGATTGGCATTTCAAGCTGCTCCGGGCGGAAGAGGAAGCGCTTGGCCCAACTGATGACGTGAACGGGCTTGTCCTGGTACATGACGGAATCGCCATGGGAGACGAGAGCGCGCTTGAGAGTGGCTGTAGGGTCGACTTGTATTCGGTTCTGATCGAAGTAGACGATGCGGACACCATCGGCGCGTTCGACGACTCCGGAATCCGGTTCGATATCGCCCTTCAGAATTTTGAGCAGCGTGCTTTTGCCGGTGCCGTTTGCGCCGACCAGACCGATGCGGCGGCCGGGTGAGAGACGGAGATCGAGATTGTGGAACAGACGCTTGCCGCCCAAGGATTTTCCGACGCCGCGCAGTTCAATGAGCTTTTTGGTTTTGCGTTCGGAGGCCTGGAAATCAATCTTCGTGGTGCCGGTGCGGTTGCGATCGGTGACGTCGGCAAGTTCCGCCATGAGGCGGCCTGCGTCATCGATACGCGCTTTCGATTTTGAAGTGCGGGCTTTGGCACCTCTGCGGAGCCATTCGATTTCGCCTTTCACCTTGTTTTGCAGAGCGTCCTGCTGGCGGGCCTGAACGGTGAGGAGTTCGTCGCGGCGGACGAGAAACTCGCTGTAGTTGCCCTTGACGCGGAGCAGGCCGCCCACATACTGGCGGCTCAATTCAGCCATGTCGGTGGCGATATTTTCAAGGAAGTAGCGGTCGTGACTTACGGTGACGCTGGCGAAGGGCGCGGTCTTGAGGAGCTTTTCCAGCCAGAGGATGCCATCGAGATCGAGGTGATTGGTGGGCTCGTCAAGCATGAGCACATCGGGCTCTTTGGCGAGTTCGATGGCGATGGCGAGGCGTTTTTTCCAGCCACCGGAGAGAGATGCGACATCGGAGGAGCCGTCAGCGAAACCGGCGCGGCCCAGGACTTCGGGCGAGAGAAGATCGCCCACGGTGGTGCCTGCTTCGAAGTTCGATTCCTGCGCGACGTAACCAAGGCGGAGGAGTTTGCGGAAGGAACGCTCGCCGGTATCCGGTTCCTGAAGGCCGGCGAGAATTTGCAGGAGGGTGGATTTTCCAGCGCCATTGGGCCCGATGAGGCCGAGGCGGTCTTCATCGCCGATGGTGAGGGAGACACCTTGAAAAAGGGGGGCTGAGCCGAAAGCTTTTGAAATTTCTTGTAGGTTGATGAGGAGAGACATAAAAAAAGCTGCCGGGATGAACCGGCAGCCATGACCGAACTCGTATTTGGAAAAACTTGATTACTGGGTCTTCGCTTTCACTTTATCTGCGCCCTTATCCACACCGGAGGCGGTTGCGTGAACAGCGCGCTTGGTGCCGTGCTTGATGGCGTGACCGGTTTTCTTGGTCACCTTGACGGTGCCCGCGCCGAGATCCTTGGCGGCTTCTTTGGTCTCATGGCCGGCGTTCTTCATATCCTGCTTGGCGCCTTCCTGCGCGAACGCGCTGAGACCGAGGGCGAGAATTGCTGCGATTGTTAGTTTCATTCTTTTGAACTCCTATAAATGTAGCAAATCACACGCCATATGAAGTTCGCTTCATATGGCGGTGAATCCAATCAGGGTTTTGTAACCGGGAAAGTGACTACGTTGCTCACAAAAAACTGCTGCGCGATGGTGAGCTGCGTTTGCGCGTCGGACGATAGAGAACTGCTGAGCTGGAAGGTGACGCGGAAGGTACCCACCAGGCCGAGCTCGTAACCGGTGAACAGAATGATCGCGGTTTGGCCGCCCGCAAGGATGGAATCGACCGGAGTGAGGGGTGCATCGGTGGTGCTGTCCTGACCGCCCTCGCGACCGCCGCTGGTGGTGGAAGCGATGCGGCCGGAATCGATCCCGATAGAGGTTGGACCGAGGCCAGTAGCAAGAAGATAGAGGATTTCACCGGGGAC
>JAYTGM010000377.1:0-4314 GCA_043733425.1 Terriglobia bacterium | reverse complement strand
ACGGGGTTTCTTCAATCTGGTGAACGTCTGGAATGTTCGCGATGAAGATGCGCGGGCATTGCTGGGCGGTGTTTCGAACGGGCCTTACTATAGCTGGAAAAAGCAGCCGGACCGGTTGCTGGACGCAGATGTGCTTTTGCGAATTTCTTATCTGGTGGGTATCTTCAAAGCGCTTCACATTCTATATGGCGAAAAACTTGCGGATGAATGGGTGAAGCTGCCGAACACCAATCGCATTTTCGGCGGGCGGGCGCCCCTTGAGTACATGATGCGCGGCGGGCTTCCGGCCATGCAGATTGTCCGGCGCTTACTGGATGCGCGGCGTGGCGGAATGTGAGTATTCCGCCGGTGCGGCTGATTCGGCAGCAGGACACGCATCGCCTGATTCCTTCGAAGTACAACCCCGAACTGAGCAGTGTTCTTTCCGAGCTGGCGGATAGCGACGCGCATCTGCAGGATCTGTTCACGCTGGAGAGTGCCACCAATGAACGCCTGTGGGGTGAGAACAACTGGCTACCCGGGATCGGCAATCATGAGCTGGTTTTCGGCATCCCGAACTACCGGGTAATCAACGCTGCATTCGTTCACGCGCATCCACTGGGCTCACGCTTCAATGGCGCGGACCGTGGGGCCTGGTATGCGGGATTCGCTCTCGATACATCGCAAGCGGAGATTGTGTTTCACAAGGCGACCGAATACAACGAGATCGGGCGATTCGAAGATAGCATTACTTACGACGATTATCTGGCTGATTTCAGCGGTGGGTTTCACGATATCCGCAAGGCAGCGGAGTTCCGCCCGATGCTGACTCCGGGCAGCTATGTGAAATCGCAGCATTTGGGAGAGCGCTTGCTGGAGGCGGGTTCCGTGGGCATTGTTTACCCTAGCGTGCGGCACCCGGGCGGCACCTGTCTGGTTTGTTTTCGTCCGGCACTGGTAGGGCACCTGCGGAAGCACAAGACTTACCGGTTTACGTGGGAAGGCAGCGCTACTCCAAAAATCACAATAGATGGAAAGCGACCTCGATCTGTGCCGCAACGGTAACCGGCTTGCCGTCTTTGGTACCGGGCCGGAAGCGCCACTGAGTGACCGCTTCCATCGCTTTTTCATCAAGGCCCATGCCAAAACTGCGCGAAATACGGGCGTTGTGAACATGGCCATCGGGGCCAATTTCAACCAGCACCAGTACGGCACCCATGGCGTGCGCTTTACGGGCCTCATCAGAATATTCCGGCTCAACACGGTGTATCGGCACCGGGGCCGTGACGCCGCTTCTTCCGGGCGTGTAAACAGTGTTGCCACCATTGCCGGGGCCGATTCTTCCACCGTTTCCCGTGCCGATTCCGCCAGTACCGCCAATGCCGTCCGAAAGCAGATGCCCCAGGCCGGAGGGATCGCCAACGAGGTTTGTCGCGATCACGGAAGGCGGCACATCCATGGCGGCGGTCATCACCAGTTTTGGCGCGGTATTCACGACGGATGCTTGCGGCGGGACGAAGATCCGCGCTGCTAATCGGGGCGCGGGATGGCCGAAACTTGGGGGAGTACGGTCATGAGCCGAACCCCCCGAGCTTGGAAGCGGTGCAAGCCGGCGATACGACTGCAATTTGTGCTTGTCCGAAATATCGATCAAGGCGGGAAGCTGCTGCACGGGAGCGGTTGCCACGGCGAGACCGAGGATGAGTACCAGTGCCACGCCGTGGATTGAAACGGAAGTGAGAGCCGATCTGGTTTCCATGGCTGGTTCCTGATGCACCGGGGTCGCCGTGCTGAAACGACAAGGGTTAAGCCGTACCTGCCGCGTGAGTGTAGATACACCTGTTGCTGCCGCCGGACAGGATAAACTTTAGGCATCCACATGATTGTTGCAGTGCTGGGCTTAGGGTATGTCGGGTGCGTCACAGCCGCTTGTCTGGCGCGCTTGGGGCACAAAGTGATCGGGGTCGATCGCGATGAATACAAAGTGAATAACGTCCTTGCCGGCACTGCTCCGTTTTATGAGCCGGGGCTGGAAGAGATTGTCCGCGAGACGGCCGAAAACGGCTTGCTGACCGCTACCACTTCGCTTGAAGAGGGATTGAGAGACGCTGACATCGCGTTGATCTGCGTGGGGACGCCTTCCGAATCGAATGGCAATTTGGGTTTGGGACAGTTGAAGCGCGTTTCCGAAGATATCGGGGCGCAGATGCCGGGCCGCGAAAAGAGGCTGATTGTCGTAGTGCGCAGCACGGTCTTTCCGGGTACCTGTGAAGAAGTTGTGATACCCGCGTTAGGCGTAGGGGGCGAATGCGCCGTTGTTTCCAATCCGGAATTCCTGCGGGAAGGAACGGCTGTGCGTGATTTCATGGAGCCCTCGCTGCTGGTGGTGGGCGGGCACGATCCGTCCGCGGTTCAGGCAGTTGCGGAGCTTTACGAAACGCTGAGTGTGAAGGCGTGCAAGGTGACGCTACGGACCGCAGAGATGATCAAGTACGCCTGCAACTGCTTCCACGCCGTGAAGATTGGGTTTGCGAATGAAATTGGCGCGCTCTGCGGCAAGCTGGATATTCCGGCGGCGGAGGTGATGCATACATTCTGCCAGGACGATAAGCTCAACATTTCGGCCGCTTACCTTCGGCCCGGTTTTGCGTTCGGGGGGAGCTGCCTGCCGAAGGATTTGCGGGCCCTGACGTATCGTGCGCAACGGCTGGATTTGAATCTGCCGCTGCTGCAAAATGTGCTGCCCGCCAATGAGCAGCAGTTGAGGCGCGCGGTGGACCGTGTGATGGCGCTTCCCGCGAAGAGGCTGGGCGTATACGGGCTTGCGTTCAAAGAGAATACCGATGACCTGCGCGAGAGCCCGATTGTGACGCTGCTGGAGCATCTGATCGGCAAGGGCCGGGAAGTTCGCGTGTACGATCCGCATATTCAGATGGATCAGATTTACGGAGCGAACAAGAATTTCGTACTGAATGCGATTCCGCACATTGGCAAACTGCTGACGGGGTCACTGGCGGAGTTACTGGAAAATTCGGATCATTTGGTTTTGGCCCAGAAGCCGACGCCGGCGGCCATGGTGCAAATTGAATCGGCTGGGCTGGCGACGCTTTCAATTGCGTAAACTGCGTTAGAGCTTGATGACGCGATCTTCGCGGCTGGCGCGGTATATGGCGTCGAAGATCGCGACCACCTTGCGGCCTTCGGTTGCGGGTAAGGGTACTGGTGCGCCGTTCGCGATGGCATCCAGGAAGTTTGCAATTTCAAGCGCGTGGTAGCGCCCGGCGGAATCGGGCTCCCGGGCAAAGCGGGCGCGGTCTTCCGCGGCGAATTGCTGGAGCAAATGCTCTTCGCCGGGAATGGTCCAGATGTCATTCAGCGCAGGGCCTGCCTGCCCCGACATGCCGGCGATGAACGTCGCGCCTGAATCGGTTTCCGCTCCCACAGAGGCACCGTTTGCCCCGTGGATGTGGATCTTCGTGTAGAGACCCGGCTTCTGACAAAGGCTCACCACCACGGAGGCGATGCCGCCGCCCTGGAAGCGCAAAGTTGCCACGGCCGTGTCTTCCACTTCGATGTAGGGGTGATTCAGATTGGCCGCGATGCCGGAGATTTCCGTGACATCGCCCATGAACCATTGCAGCAGATCCAAATGGTGCGGCGATTGATTGACCAGTACGCCGCCGCCTTCGGTCTGCCACTTGCCGCGCCAGGGGTCGGAGCGATAGTAGGCTTCGTCGCGCCAACTGAACATAGCGACGGTAGCGAGTATGGGCTTGCCGATTTTGCCCGCACTAATTGCGTGCTTCATGCGCTGGACCGGTTCATACAACCGGCGCTGGCTTACTACGCCGAGTTGAACGCCGTTGCTCCGTGCCGCGGCAATCATGCGGTCGCAATCGGCAAGCGTTGCGGCTAGAGGTTTCTCTACCAGAACATGCGCACCGCCAGACATTGCTTCGATAGCGGCTTCGGCATGCAGGGGATGCGGGGTACAGAGAAACACTGCTTCCGCTTTGGTTTTGGCGAGAGCTTCCGTGATATTCGAAAATGCCGCCGGGCCATATTGCTGGCTAAACGCATTGGCGCGATCAGGGTTAGCATCCACCACGGCGACGAACTCCGAATTGGGTAAACGAGCGAGAGCCTGGGCATGCAGCGCGGCTACTTTGCCGCAACCAACCAGCGCGGTGCGAACGCGCCTCATGCGAAGTATTTCCGTTTCATGCGGTGCAGAAATTCCAGGGATTCACGCATTTCCTGCATGCCATTCATGCCGTCTTCAATGCTCACCCAGCCACGATAGCCGTGATCCGCGAGTATGCGGAAGATGCTGTC
>JAYTGM010000376.1:0-4322 GCA_043733425.1 Terriglobia bacterium | reverse complement strand
AAATCTGAAAGCCTGCTCATCAACGTAGCGGAACAGATGGTGGGGTTCGACGCTCACATAGGCCCCGTTGATCCCGCGCTTCAAGAGACTCCAAAAATTCTCCATGCCGTTGGTGTGGACTTGCCCGTTCACATAGCACTGAGCGTGATCCACGATCTGATGAGTGAAGTCTTCAGAAAGCCCGTCATAGGACTTCAGTGCGTCACTATAGACGCTCGATCCGGCTTCCACGTTCTCACGTACCAGCTTTTGCAAATCGCCCTTCTTGCGCGTGCCGATAACCTTCGCGCGAACCTTTCCGCCACGCTCAAGAACAGCCGCTACAATCGCCTTGTTGCCGGGTCCGCGTCCAACGATCTTTTCGGCTCGTTTGTCTTTGTACTGAGTTCGCGCATCCGGCTTGGCCCACTTCGCGCATCAGAAATGGCCCACCTGGATACCGTTATTATGCCCCAACTAACCGAAACTGTTTTTGGCCAGCCCGGCGAGAGTGGAGCCTGGCGACGCCCGTAGGGCGGCGCCGTTTAGGCGGAACGAAAGCCGGTCTGGCCAAAAACTGGCGCGACCCGGACACCTCCGCCCGATCTCACTTCTTCTTCCTCCCTTCCATCGTCCGCATTCGCGGCCCGCTTGACCGAATGTAGGTATGCCTATATACTGGCCCCATGGAAACCGGATTGACGCTGGTCTGCCTCCGCTGTGGCCATTCATGGTTGCGCCGCTCACTCGCTAAAATCCCGGGTACTTGTCCGCGGTGCTGCTCGCCCTACTGGAATCGCCCGCGCAAGGGAGCGGAGCCGCCGCAGGCAAAACGACCGGCGCTGCAAAAGGCGCTTGGCCCGCGCCCGCTCACACGGGCCCAAGGATTGCAAGCGGCTGCCGAGGTGATTCGTTCCTTGCAAGGGTATCGGAAGAACCCCGACTACCGTACTAGGCAGAACGACCTGAACTTCGTTTGTGACATGCTGCAAAGCGCATCCACCGGAGAAATCGACACCATGTGATTCGCCGCCCGATCTCACTTCTTCTTCCTCCCTTCCAGCGTCCGCTTGAACCGGAATGACTCCGTGCCGGTTTCGATGATATGAGCCCGATCCGTGATCCTGTCCAGCAACGCTTTGCATAATCGTGGATTCGGAAACACCGTCGTCCACTCCGAGAACGGCAAGTTCGTTGTCACGATGATTGCCGCCCGCTCCGCTCGCTCGGAGATGACTTGAAACAGAAACTCCGCCCCGACATCGGCCAGCGGTACATAGCCAACCTCATCGATTGCGATCAAGTCATACTTCTTCCACCGCGCCATCATGCGCCGCACTTGATTGTTCTGCTTTGCCTCCACTAACTCATTCACCAATGCCGCCGCCGTGACGAATCGAACGCGCCGTTTTTGCCTGCACGCCGCAAGACACAACCCGGTCGCCAGATGGCTCTTGCCTGTACCGCAATCGCCGATCAATATCACCGGCTCGCTGCGATCAATGTAGCCACCTTCGGCTAACGCTCGTATCTTCGCCGCCTGGATCTGCGGCGCTTGCGCGAAGTCGAACTCCTCAAGCGTCTTCATTCTCGGCAACTGCGCATCGCGTATCCGGTTCTCAATCGCATGCCGGTCGCGCTCTTCGCACTCTATCGTCAGCAGCGCTTCCAGATACCGGATGTGACTGTGGTTCTCCTTGACTGCCTGCTCGGACAGCGAAATAAAATTCGTTCCAATCGCCGGCGTGCGGATTACCTTGCAGTACTGCCTCACACTGGCGTGTTCTAATGCCGCCGTTTGATTCGCTTTTATCATTGGATACCTCTTTCAGCGCCGATCAACAACCGGTCGTATTCTGCCATCACAGGCATGGGGCGTTCAAACTGACGCAACTCCTCGGCCAGCGCAACCGCATACTGACGCCGTTGTTCCGCATCCGGCATGTTCAGAATGTGCAGCACCGCCGCCTCATCGCTGACGCCCAGCCGCAACGCTTCTTCCACTGCCGCAATGAGCCGGTGCCAGCCTTTCGCCAAACCTTCCCGCACAAGGCCGATCATCTGCCGCGTACCTTTGCCTCTGCCATGACGCTGTTCCAGTTGCGCCCAGATGCGGTCCAGACACTTTGGCCACAGCCCGGCTTGCCGCCATTGTTGCAGCGGAGTCGAGCCCGCCATCGCTCCGGGTTTGCGCTCGAGCACATCCAGATAATGCGCAAGGTCGAGAATCTCGTGGCCGCGTCCATAGCAACGCTCATGGCTGGCCACTCGCTGGTTATCATAGATAACCTCTACCAGCGTCGGACCCACAACCGCAGTTACCCGGGAACCAGGCGGCACCGGAGCCGAATACCAGTTGGTCTTTACCCGGACGCGGGCCTTGCCATCTACAACCAGTGGATAAATCACATCTCGCAGCGGGAAGCCTTCTTCGGCTAACGGCAACAATGTGGCGCGCTCCTGATCGCTTGCTTGTCCCACCGTCAAACGCTTGCCGCTGATCGTACGCATCCGGTTGCCGGCACAAGCGGCAAGCAACTGCTCATTGAGCATTTGCAGGTCGGGGGTTTCCGGAACCGGCACCAGGAAGTTGCGCCGGAACCACCCTAACTCGCCTTCCACTCCTCCTTTCTCGTTGCCGCTCGCCGGATTGCAGTACTGGGTTTGAAAGCCCCAGTGGGAACGGAACGCGATGATGCGGTCGGTTTCAATGCGTTGATATCCGCGCAGGATCTTCTTCACTAATGACTTCATGTTGTCGTAGCGCAGCGTGCGGAAAACGCCGCCGAAATAGGCGAAGGCTTTCTCGTGCGCTTCCAGCAACGATTGCTGCGTGGCATGTGGGTAGGCGCAATGAAATGCGTCACCCGATGCCATGCTGCGCATCGCAAAGAAGTACAGCTTCTGGGCCTGGTCTCCCAGCTTTACCATTGCTTCGTACCAGTCCACTTGTGCTTCCTGGCCGAACGAATAACTCTGCGGAACGAAGACTTCCGGGGCGGCTAGACCCAGTTCATGCTTGCGTTGCCGCACGTATCGCCGTACTTGCGATTCGGAGATCTTTACGTCCGGACACTCGGACTGGACTCTCGTCCAAATCCGATGCGCCGTGTGTCGCTGTTTTCTCGGCGCCTCCGGATCCGCTTTCAGAATGCCGTCAATGTAATCCTTTACCGGATCCAGTTTCGGCTTGGCCCGGCCGTAGGCTTTTCGGTTAGGTGGGATTGCACCAGCCAGCGCCTGCCGCACCATTCGCCGGTGAACGCCATGCTTGTTGGCCAAACCCAGAATCGTCTCTCCGGCTGCATGTCCAAGCCGGATCTGTTCGAATAGTTCCACTTTCCTTCTCCTGTCCATCCCGGAATTTTGTCATTCCGGGGCTGTCCAGGTGGGCCAATATTCATGCGCGAAGTGGGCCAAATCTGATGCGCGAACCCACACATTCAACCTCGCTTCAAAAAGGTGGGAGTTGAATGGGTAAATTTTCTGGTGATGCGGCGGACACACGCGAGCGTCATGAAGGAACTCGGGGTCGATCCGAAGCTGGTTGCCGATCAGCTTGGTCACCGCCTCGATGTCAGCCAGAACGTCTACACCAGGGTTTCAGTGGAGCACAGAAAAGGGGCCGTCGAGCAGTTGGAGGCGGCGCTAATCATGTAAACGGAGCATAAACGGAGCACAGGGTGAAGCTGGTTTTTGCAAGTCGTTGAAAAAATTGGAGCGGGAGACCGGGTTCGAACCGGCGACGTCCAGCTTGGGAAGCTGGCATTCTACCACTGAATTACTCCCGCACTCTTCAATTCTACCGTAATCCAAGCACCCGCAACACAAGTGCAATCATGAGTTGATGAATTTCGCCGAAGAACTTGCAAACGTGCTTCCCGCGGATCTGCCTCACCGTGCCAACGTAATCACCAAAACCGCCCAGCACCTCGAGCTAATCGCGCAAGTCAACGAGCACCTAAACCTCACCCGCATCACCACGCCCCGCGAAGCAGCAATCAAACACGTGCTCGATTCCGTACTCCCCTGGCGTCTCTTCGCCGACGCCAAGCACATTCTGGACGCAGGCACCGGCGCCGGTTTCCCAGGCATACCGCTATCGCTCGTATTCCCCGAAATCCAATTCACGCTCTCCGAATCCATCCAGAAAAAAGCTCGCTTCGTAAAATCTGCCGTCGAAGCGCTCGAACTTCCGAACGTAAAAATATCCACCCAACGAGCGGAAGAAATCCCAACCACCGGCCTGATTACAGCCCGAGCCGTCGCTCCGCTCAGCCGTGCAATCGTCCTCTTCGCCCCAGTCTTAAAAAAAGGTGCCCGCGCCCTGCTCTACAAAGGCC
>JAYTGM010000375.1:0-4323 GCA_043733425.1 Terriglobia bacterium | reverse complement strand
ATCGCCAGCAGTGCGGACAATGTAGCCGCCTGGAATGCCGGTGCGGTGCGTTTGCAGCACTCGCTTCAGGCGCTGGCGCTCTTCATCGGACGGAATTTCGCGCGATACGCCGATGTGATCGACAGAGGGCATGTAGACCAGGAAACGGCCTGGCAACGCAACATGCGACGTGATGCGCGCGCCCTTCTGGCCGATCGGCTCTTTCGCAATCTGAACGATGATTTCCTGGCCCTCACGGAGCAGGTCGGTGATAGAGGGCAGCACCGGGCGGGGACGCTCTTCACGATCCTTATCCCCCTCACGGTTTTCGCGGGGAGCCCGGTTTTCGCGGGGAGCCCGGTCTTCCCGTGGCCTGCGGTCTTCGCGCAGCTGGCGATTTTCAAGCGGCTGGCGCAGATCAGGAGCACTAACTTCCTGAACAGTGGCCTCTGCTTCCGGAGTTGCGACTTCTTCGGAGCGGGCAGGCCGTTCTTCAGGACCGCCACCGCGAGGCTTGCGCCGCATCCGGCGTGAAACGCGGTGCTGGTAGCGGGGATTCTGTTCGCGCAGCGTAGCGGTCAAGCTGGTGGGCATGCGCGCCGGTTCTGGACCTTCCTCACCGGAGCTTATCTCGTCGGAGGGTAATTCGTCGCTGTCCACGTCTTCTGGAACCAGTTCGTCGCCAGCCGTTTCGTCCACTGCCTGCTGATGATTCTCTTCCGCGATTTCGGGCAGCGGCTCATGAGCACCCTGGGCGAGGATTTCTTCCGGTTCGCCGGAGTGATCCTGCTCCTCTATTAATTGCGAAACGAACTCTTCGTCTTTTATTTCGTCAGCGGTCGGGGGGAGTTCTGAAGCTTGTTCATGCGAAACGAACTCTGTTTCAGCCTCTTTTTCTTCTGCTTCGGCGTGAACACCGTCGCCATCCTGGACCAAAAGCGAGAGGTCTTCTTCCTCTTCGCGAGTTACCACGGGCGTAGGTTCGGAGATATATTTCGCGAGCGATTCGCCCGGGAGCACCACCATATCGGTCGGCGCGGGCGAATACTCACTATGGTTGTTCGGTTCTGTTTCGGTTTCTTCGCGGGGCGGGGCAGCTACCAGGTCTGTCGGGCTAAAGTATTTCGATTCCGGGATTCCGCCGGATTCCCGCTGTCCACCACTGCCGGGGCGTTCGTTACCGCGGCGTCCACCACGGCGCCGGCCGCGGCCACCGCGCTGGCGATCGTCGCGAGGCCCTGAGCGTTCCGGGCGATCTGAACGGGTAGGGCTTGCGGAAGAGGATGACGGCACTGCCAAAGTGCCTGTTTCAAACACGGCATCCGCGATGGTGGAAGGTGCGGCTGCCTCTGCTGTAAGGGGCAGGCCTTTTTCCAGGCGGGCAACTTTTTCTTCGACGCCGCTGACGATTTTGTCGTACTCGTCGTTGTCTTCAAAGAAATCAGAGACATACAGGAATGCATCGCGCTCCAGACCGATATCGACAAACGCGGATTGCATGCCGGGCAGGACGCGGGTGACGCGGCCTTTGTGGATACTGCCAGCCAGCGAGTATTCTTTCTCACGCTGGTAAAAAATCTCGACGAGCTGATCGTCTTCAAGAACTGCGACGCGAGTTTCATGGCGCGTCGAGGAAATCACTAACTCTTTTGTCATCCGACACCCTTCGCCGGGCTCCCGCGCGGGAGATGCAATTTGACGAAACGAAGCCAATTTGCCCTAAGCTTTACGCTTGCCGGACCGTGGAGCCTGGATACCAGACTGCAACAACGAATCCGACCGGGGAACCGCTCTTCACCGGAAGAGTCACGCGGGCTCCCAACCAATCAATTTTAGAATCACCGGCTTGCACCGGTGGCAAAGCATCAATTCACAAAACGACGTAAACGAACATTGTTGACAAGGCCCAACATCAGGAAAGTGGACCAGATACTGGAGCCGCCATAACTCATGAGGGGCAAGGGAATTCCTGTTACCGGCATGCGCCCGACCACCATGCCGACGTTCACCAGGATGTGAAACAACAAAAGGGCGGCCACGCCCATGCAAATGTACATTCCGGCTCGATCCGGAGCGGTCTGCGCGTTCTGAACCAGCTGCATCAGCAGAACAAAATACAGGGCCAGAGCCACGATGACACCAACAAACCCGTGTTCTTCCGAGAAAGCGGAAAAGATGAAATCCGTATGCGCCACCGGCAGGAACCGCAACTGCGTTTGGGTTCCTTTGGTTACGCCACGCCCCCACATTCCGCCCGCACCGACAGCAATTTTCGACTGCCGCACCTGATAACCCGATCCCTTGGGGTCACTGTCAGGATCGAGAAAACTAACCAGGCGTTCCCTCTGGTACGGCTTTAAGACTGTATAGCTAAGTGGTACAACTAAAAGCACTAAAGCGGCGATAGCAGCCCAATACTGCCACCGTAAACCGGCCAGAAAGACACCGACAGCCAAGATGGGAACGTAAGTGAGAGCCGTACCTAAATCCGGCTCCTTTGCGATCAACAACATGGGCACCAGCACCAGACCGACGATCTTCAAAAGGTCAGGCAATTCCAACACATCGCTTCGCAATTCCGTCATGAAGCGAGCTACTAGTAAGATTATCACCAGTTTAGCGAATTCCGACACCTGCAATTTCAGCCCGCCTGGCAAAGCAATCCAACGGGTGGAGTTAAAAACAGTCCGGCCGATTACTAAAACCAAAGCCAAACCGACTACAGCTGTGATGTAAATGGGATAGACCTGCGCCATCAGCGCGTGGTAATCCAGCAGAGAAACCACCCACATGAGGACAACTCCCGCTGCGATATAGGCAATCTGCTTCCACCAGGATTCCTGCCATTGGGTGCCGTGCGTGGCGCTGAAGATCTGCAGGACACCGAGGCTGGAAATTGCGATGACGACCAGGAACATGGGCCAATCGAAATCGCGCAGGGAGAGGTATTTAGCCATTTTCAGTGGCGATGCGATTGTTGCGTGAATGGTTCACGGGTGGTGTTGGACTTAAGTGTAGCGAAATGGAACTGTTCCTGTTCTGCGGCAGACGCCGAAGCTACCATCTCCCTATTAAAGGCTGATTTCCCGCAGCGCCCCCAAAAGCTACGAAGCGATCACCAGACGGCCCCACGCCATCGTATGAGCCGTTCCCGTTAAAATCCAGAATCCAGAAGCCATTGAGATATACCCCAATTTTGCTGGTACCTGAACCATTCCAATCGGCAACGATTGGCACCTCTCCCGAATTTCCACCAAAGCCGTAAAATTTGTCCTGGCCAGATGCAACCAGGAGACTGACGTGTTGGATTCGACATCCGTCCCACGCAGTGTGAGGCTCCAGGCGGATGAGAAACCCGTCAAGAGTTGAAGTGTCGGATCCGCAGCTAGCTTTGAATGCGGTCAAGCCGATGTTCGTGAGCCTCTGCAATGCGAGCCAACGAACGAATGTTCTCGGCGTCCTGCGCCACCAGGGCGGTTAATTGGTGAATCGCGTCGGCGTTCCTGCGGATGGCTTCGCGGTCTTCCTGAAACATTCTGTCGTGATCCCGCTGCTGATAGATGGCGAGTTCCAGCGTCATCGTGAGCGCGGCGATTCGCTCATCGAGAGTCGGCATCGGCATAATCTAAATAATTCCCGAGCACGCTAGCCACGCCGCGGAACCTTGGCGGGGGTGGCGAGAGTACCTTGGACGGCGGGGCTGGCTTGAGGATTTTGAGTCAGCAGTTTCTGGCGCGCTTTTTTATCGAAGTAGGATTTCATCACGTCGCGCGCGATGGGGGCCGAGAGCATTCCATGTTCGCCGCCTTCGAACATTGCAACGACAGCGATTTCCGGTGCCGAGCGCGGGGCGAAGCCGACGAACCAGCTATTGTCCTTCTGGGCGGAAGCCTTACCATGAGAGCGGACGTATTCGTTAGAAACGGTTTGGGCGGAGCCGGTCTTGCCGCATACTTCGATCCCGGGGATTTTGGCGCGCACGCCGGTGCCGCCCTCGTTCACTACCGCATACATTCCGTCCACAACTCGCTTTACGTTTGCGGGATTGAGTGCCCACTCATGGGGCTTTTCGGTCTTTGTATCGTCCAGCAGAAGATGCGGGCGGTGCCAGACACCTCCGACGGCCACGCCTCCGATTGCGCTGACCAATTGAAGCGGAGACACGGTTAGAGCACCTTGGCCAATCGAAACCGAGATTGTCTCGCCCGCGAACCACTTCACATGGAAATTGCGCGCCTTCCAGGTGGTCGATGGCACGGTTCCTTCGGATTCTCCAGGGAGATCGATACCCGTCTTTTTGCCTAAGCCAGCTTGATCCGCGTAAAAAGCGATTTTGTCGATGCC
>JAYTGM010000374.1:0-26425 GCA_043733425.1 Terriglobia bacterium | reverse complement strand
ACGCCGCCCCTAGCAAGGAAAGTAGAAAACCAGAGAGAAAGAACCCGCTGAATGCCTGGGATTTGGGCCTACTCATACAAGAAGAGCCCAATTGGTGGGGTTTGAGCCGATTTCGCTAGCTAATATGGGGGCTTGTATGAAAGTTGTTGACAAACGGATGAGCCGGTTGTAGTTTTTAGATATCACTGAAAAAGGAGGTGGTCCAAGTAAATGATAAATGGTTGTAGACCCGACGAGGTGGCTGACCAGTAGGTCGACTTCCCGGCATGAGCTGTTGTGCATGCTGGACTTCCGCTTTCATCAGTGGCGGAATCTGTTTCCCTGTGGATCTAGCTGCTTCGTCGTTTGAAGCAAAACTGCCTCAGGTATTATCAACAAGGCTAGCAAGCCCCCGCAGCTCGTGAGAGTTTCCGGGGGTTTGTGTTAAAATTACGTTTTCAGGAAGGACCCAAAACAATGAAAGCTGCAATCCATCCAGCCTATGGGCAGGTTAATGTAGTATGCGCCTGTGGGCACAAGTTTGAAACCCGTTCCACGCATAAAGGTGACATCCGGGTAGAAATCTGCTCTAGCTGCCATCCGTTCTTTACCGGCAAGCAGAAGTTGATCGATACCGCCGGTCGTATCGATAAGTTTGAGAAGAAGTACGCCAAGCAACGTGAAGGCAAGGCTGTTCCGGTCACGACCTAAACATTGGCCGTTGCAGTTTTTTGAGCCGCTAGCGCAAGCCCTTACAGGCAGCGTTAGCGGCTTTTTTTTTGTAAAGACTATTTGTGTTCGTTTCGCTCGGCGGCCCGCCGCTTCTCACGTTCCTGGCGCATTTTGTCGTATTCGGCATCCTGCTTATCGTCGAGAATTGCGTGAACCTGGTCTACCTGCTCTTGATGGATCGCCGTCATCTCAGGACGATCGCGCTCATGCAAAACGCGCATCCGTTCCTGGGTGGCCTGAAGGACGCCATTAAGTTTAACTAGCTGGTTGGGAGTCAGGTTTAAACGTTTCTTCAGCTCGTCGGTATAGCGCTTACGGTACTCATCAGGACTGCGCGGAGAGCCGGAGCGTGTATCGGCACTGACCGTTTCCGCGGTATAAAGGCGGTCGCCAAAAATTCCGACTCCGGCCCCTCCGGCAAATACCAGAATCAGATACCCCCAAACCGGGATTCGAGTTCCTGTCATTAGCGGCGGTGACGCTCCGTCGACGTGAGCTGCAGACGTACAGGCTCAAAAAATGTTCCGTTCGCGGAAATGTTGTCGCTCGCAATCTGTTCGACGAAGCTCTCCGAGTAAAAGGCGGAAGGTTGCCGGTTAGGAAGGGCGAGAAAGGCCCCGAAGACTAAGGAAAGCGCGACAGCCGCACCCACCAACGAGCGGGCCACGCGTTCAAAGACACGCGTCCGAGCCCGCTTTGTTTCTATGCGGGCCCAAAGCTCAGGCATAAAGTTCCGGCCGCCTTCCGGTGAACCGCAGGACTCTTTGTATCGATGAAAAAGCTCGGGAAGACGATGCTCGCGCCAGCCGTTCTCTTCGGGTTTCATATTGTGCGTAGTCTCCCTCTATTCTGTTGCATCGACGGTTGTTTTGTCGCGCTTTCGCTTCACACTTCCTGGCTGCAAAGCTTTCAGCACCCGCTGCCGGGCACGGAAGAGCCTTACTTTTAAAGCTGTCTCATTCACCTGATACACCTGCTCCATTTCTCTGAGCGAGAGCCCTTCCACTTCCTTCATCAGAAGCAAAACCCGATCATCTTCAGACAACGGCGAAAGCAGTTCTTCCACATAGGATCGTGTTTGCTGCTTTTGTACATCATTCAAATTCGCCTGACTGCTTGCCGCTGCGTCCGCCAAAATCACTTGTTGTTCAGAAAGATCGCACATACGCGATTCCATTCTGCGCCGGCTTTTCCGTAAATAGTCATAAGCGGCATTTACGGTGAGCCGGTACAACCAAGGCTCAAACACTTCTGGCGTACGCAACTGATCCAGCGAAAAATACAATCGGAGAAACACCTCCTGCCCTACATCCTCCACATCCTCCGGATGGTTGATCAGGCGGGCAACGGTACCCAAAATTCTTCGCCGGTAGGCTGAAACAACGCTAGTAAACGCAGCTTCGTCTCCTTTTTGAGCTTTCTGAATTAACTCGAACTCAACCAGCATCTTTGCATGGCAAAAGAACAGGCGCTTTGCCGAAACTTTAGGTTACAAGCAATTGCCGTGTGTTCGGAAGGCTAAATCTCGAGGCCGGGCAACTTGACAAATAAAGACTCATATTTTATTATTTTTTTATATCATATTGCATGATAGCGGCGGATTCGAATTGCCGGTCGGAAAAATGCGCAGCAACTAGAAGGCTAGTCCAGCATCTAAAAGATGTAGCAATCGTTTCGGTCGTCAGGATTCGCGAGAGTCCGTACGGCCTTTTTGCACCACAAAAAGGACCCAATGTTTCGATTCGATAAATTAACTCAGAAAGCCCAGGAAGCAGTTCAACAATCGCAGGCGGTTGCGGAAAAACATGGGAATCAGGCTGTCCATCCGCTCCATTTACTGATTGCTTTGGTGGATGACCGGGATGGAATTGTACGCCCGGTGCTGGAAAAATGCAGTGTGCAGCCCGATGCCATTCTGAGCGAAGCGCAGCGTTTGAGCGATGGATTACCTAAGGTGACCGGTAATGGCGGAATGCAAGTGGGGATGATGATTTCCCCGGGAACGAATCAGGTATTCGAATCCGCATTCAAAGAAGCCGAACGTTTTAAGGACGAATTCGTTTCGACCGAACACTTACTTTTAGCGATTGCGGACCAGAAGTTCGACCCCTCAGGCCAATTGCTGCAACGCGCCGGTGCCGACCATGACGCTCTGTTGAAAGCCTTGGCGGGTGTACGCGGGACGCAAAGAATAACCGATCAAAATCCCGAATCGAAATACCAGGCGCTAGAGCGTTATGCGGTGGACCTGACGGATCAAGCCCGCAAGGGCAAGCTGGACCCGGTGATTGGGCGCGACGAAGAAATCAGGCGCGTGATGCAGGTACTGAGCCGCCGCACGAAGAACAATCCGGTGTTGATTGGAGAACCGGGCGTGGGAAAGACGGCGATTGTGGAAGGCTTGGCGCAGCGGATGATTAAAGGCGACGTGCCGGAGCAGTTGCTAGGCAAGCGGCTGGTGGCGCTCGATTTGGGCAGCATGGTGGCGGGTACCAAGTTTCGCGGCGAGTTCGAAGACCGTCTGAAGGCAGTTTTAAAAGAGATCACGGATTCGCATGGCGAATTGATCTGCTTTATTGACGAGTTGCACACGCTGGTGGGGGCGGGTTCCGCCGAGGGTGCGATTGACGCGGCAAACATGTTGAAGCCTGCCTTGGCGCGCGGTGAGTTGCGGTGTATCGGCGCGACTACTCTTTCCGAGTACCGGAAATATGTGGAAAAAGATGCCGCACTGGCACGCCGTTTTCAAGCGGTGCTGGTGGGCGAGCCCACGGTGGACGATACTATCGCCATCCTGCGCGGTTTGAAGGAGAAGTATGAGATACATCATGGCGTTCGCATCAAAGACGCCGCGATTGTTGCCGCCGCTCTTCTTTCCGACCGTTATGTAAGCGATCGCTTTCTGCCGGACAAGGCAATTGATCTGATCGATGAAGCGGGAAGCGCGTTGCGGATGCAAATTGGCAGTATGCCAATTGAAGTGGACAACATGGAGCGGCGCATTTCCCATCTGGAGATTGAGCGGCAAGCGTTGAACAAGGAGCCGGATAACCAATCCCGTGAACGGCTGCGTCATGTGGAAAGCGACCTGGAACGCATCCGCGGCGAAGCGGCTGTACTGCAGGAGCGATGGAAGCGCGAGAAGAGTGCCATCAACCGGGTGAGCCAGATTAAGAAAGATCAGGAGCAAGCCCGCATGGACGAAGAAAAAGCTACGCGGCTGGGCGAATGGGAAACGGCATCGCAGTTGAAGTACGGCAGGCTGGCTGAAATTGAGCGAGACCTGGAATTGGCGACCAAGGAACTGGAGACGATTAAGAGCGGCTCCCCCCTGTTGAAAGAAGAAATTGATGAAGAAGACATTGCCCGGGTGGTTGCGAAGTCTACCGGCATTCCTGTTTCCCGCATGATGGAGGGGGAAATCCGCAAATTGATCGACATGGAAGCGCGGCTGCATGAGCGCGTGGTAGGCCAGAATGAGGCGGTCACGCTGGTGGCGAATGCGATCAGGCGAAATCGTGCGGGATTGGGAGACCCCAACCGGCCAATCGGCAGCTTTATCTTCCTGGGCCCCACGGGCGTGGGCAAGACAGAAGTTGCCCGGGCTTTAGCGGAGTTTTTATTCGATGACGAAAAAGCAATGGTGCGCATCGATATGTCGGAGTATGCCGAGCGCCATGCGGTCAGCCGGATGATGGGTGCGCCTCCGGGATATGTGGGTTACGACGAAGGCGGACAACTCACCGAACACGTGCGGCGCAAGCCTTTCAGCGTGGTGCTCTTCGATGAGATTGAAAAAGCTCATCCCGATATTTTCAATACCATGCTCCAGATTTTGGACGATGGGCGATTAACTGACGGACAGGGCCGGACGGTGAATTTCAAGAACACCGTGATCATCATGACGTCGAACGTGGGTTCGAGCGCAATGAAAGACAGTGGCCCGATAGGGTTCTCCGTAACGGCCAGGGACGGCAAAAACGACGGCGTGAAGAACAAGCTGCTGACCAGTTTGCGGCAAACTTTCCGTCCCGAGTTCCTGAACCGGATCGATGACATCATTGTGTTCAATGCACTGCAGAAGGAACACTTAACCACCATCATCGAAATTCAGCTGAGGCGGCTGTTCACCACGATCAAAGAGCGCGGGCTGCACATGGAGATTACTCCGGCCGCCAAGGATGTTTTGCTGGCTGAAGGATATGATCCGGCTTACGGCGCACGGCCGATGCGGCGGGCAATTCAGCGGCTGATACAGGATCCGCTGTCTTTGAAACTGCTGGAGGGCGTCTACCACACGGGCGATACCGTGCTGGTTGACGCGTCAGAGGAGACCGGCAAGTTGAGCTTTGGGCGAAAAGCCGCGGAGCCGATTGCGATAGAAGTGCCGGTGCCTGTCACTGCGGGCACTGCTTGAGGCGAGAGGGGCGGAAACACTCCGCCCCTTTTTCTTACGGTACGATTCCGTTTTCGATGGCATAGCGAGTAAGACCCGCAGTGGTGTGGCGGCTTGATTTTTCCGTTCACACTGATTTGTCAACTACCGGATGAGGAAGGGTTTCGGAATCGGGTGTTTCCTGCTGTATAACCTCGTGCTGTAGAACCTTCTACTGCTCATGCGCTTCTATCAATGAGGGAAAGTCCCTCTTAATTTCATCAAGTCTATCCCACTCCTCCGTAAGTGCTATCGCAGTGCGGCCAGAAACACTCTGAGAAACAGCACCGGGTCGGCGGAGAGCGCAACGCGAAGAGAGCGGCCGGAATCGGATTCCGAGGTACGGCCTTCTTCGGGAACATCGCGGCGAATAGTGAGCGCGACGGAGCTGATTTTCAGAACGGCTGGGTTGACGATTGCGGCGGCCGCGAGGGGGTCCCAGGCGTAGAAGATCCGCTGCTCGATCAGCGCTCGGTTTGAATCAAGTACTTGGGCAGCGAACAGACCGAGCTTCGACTTTGCAGATTTTTTGACGGCTAACAAAAACGCATTATCAATGGGAACCGTGTTTGAGGCGTCAAGCGGAACAAGGCGTAACTTTGTAACGGTATCGAAGACTTTGCGGGCGGCAGTCGCATCAACGAAGATGTTCCACTCCGCGGTGCGGTTGTCCGAGTAAGAAGATCCACCCGCGGCCAGATTTCCGGGGACTCGGACGGCACCGCCCATGACGACCAGGTCTTCAATCGCGAGAACACTATTCGGCGCGGTGCTGAGCACTTCGGCGATGTTGGTAAGTGGTCCAAGCGCGAGAATGGCGACGGGCTTCGCCGGGTTAGCCAGACGGCCGCGCAGGAAAGCAAGCGCGCTGAGGGCACCAGGAATTTTATCGGTCTGCGGCAGTTCGACATGAGGAAGTTCGTCAGCCATCATGCGCCACAGTTCTGGGAATTCATTCGAACCGTTTAGGGGAGTTTCGCGGCCAAGGTAAACGGGGATGGAGGTGCGCCCGGCAAGTTCCAGAAGGCGAAGAACATTCTTTGCGCCGCTCGGTACATGCGCCAAACCGTTGACGATTGTAATGGCTTCGATATTCACGTCCGCACGCGCCAGCAGGAACCCGATGGCGATCAGATCATCCGAACCGGCATCGGTATCAATGATGAGATTGCGCGTTTGCGCTCCAGGGAGGTTGCTCGATGAGAGATAGAGCGAGCAGAGTGCCAGCGTGAGCAGTTTCATAGGTGTTCGATCAAGTGAAAACCTTCTTCGAGCGATGGCGGTTCCAAGCGGGCGGCCATGGAAGCCATGACGGCTTCAGGCACTTGGCGGGACCGTGTTACGTTGCGCTGGAGCGCGGTAGCAAAAGGGACATCGAAATAAATAGCGTCTATTCTGGCGCCGTGCCAGCGGGCAAGAGAGAAGTAAGGGCGGCGTTCGGCCCGCGTGAGGTGTGTGGCGTCCACACAATTTTGGGCGCATCCCACTCGAAGCCGCTGGCGCAAGAGATAGCGCACTGAAGCGAACACGCGGGCGTGAATCTTCTGATTCGCGGCGTCGTCAGAAAGCAGAAGCCGAAGTGCATCCGAGGAGATAGCGTTCCAGCCCTGTGCGGCTGCCCATGTGGATTTGCCGGAGCCGGGAAGACCGATCAGAAGAGCAATCCGCTGATCTGTCATGCGACCGCCGCCAGCCGAGCTCTTTCAGGCAACATGGATAATGGGCCGATGGACTGGGTCTGTGACGGCGCGGCGCAGCACCTCATGTGCAATCGGCGCTACATCACCTTCCCCTAAAAAGAGAAACTGGAACAGATTACCGATGGGGTTTCCTTCAGTCCACTTGAAGTATGCGTGGGGCACTTTGCCGGTGGTTTTTTCTAAGTGAATTAGCATGGCAGCTACGGCATTTGCGACCACGGGGCTGGCAGCTTTAAGGACAACATGTTTACCGACACTCTCAGCGGTCACTTTCAGGCATTCAGTGAAATCCGAGGCGTCACTGCGAACGATTTGAAACACATAGATCCGCTCATTGGGACTGAGGTTGTGGAACCGCCGGACCTCGATATCCATCAGGTCAAGACCTTCCGCTGTTTCAATACGCGGGCGGCGCGCCACCAGATGAATAATCTGGTCTTCATCCATGGCTAGAAAATCTTTGGCATTGTCGTCGAGCTCAACCTCCGTGATGCGCAGTTCCGTGGAGCGTTGTGCGCGCGAAAAAATAGAGACCGCAACAATGGTGAGGATGAAAATAGACGAAATTTTGAGGCCCTCAGGCCGTTCATAAATATTCAGTAACGTGGTGTACACAAAAACGGCGCTCATGAAAACGAACAGCCAGCGAAGACCTTTGTTTTGCCACACGGAAATGGTGACGGCGATGGCTGCCGATGTAATCAAAACCAGAACGCCCGTGGCGTATGCCCCGCCTTGCGCGTCCACGTTCGCTTTGAACAGAACTGTCACGATTACAGACACCACCATGAAAACAAGCACCAAGGGCCGGGCGCCTTTAGCCCATTCAGGGGCCATGCCGAAGCGTGGCAGGTAACGGGGGATCAGGTTCAGCAGACCAGCCATGGCGGAGGCACCGGCAAACGCAAGTATCAGAATCGTGCTGATATCGTATGCGGTCCCGAAAGCGTTTCCAAGGAACTTGTGGGCTAAGTAGGCCAGGGCGCGGCCGTTGGCTTCCCCGCCATCCCGAAACTTGGCAGGCTCAATCAGCAGAGTGGTAGCTAAGCTGGTGGTCAACAGAAAAACGCTCATGATGCCAGCAGCGGTGGTAAGCAGGAGGCGCGTATTGCGGATGCGGTCTTCTTTATCGGCGCCTTCGATCAGCGGCATAACCGCCACTCCTGTTTCGAAACCGGAGAGCCCCAAGGCAAGCTTGGGGAAAAGCACCAGAGAAATACCGATCATGGCAAACGGGTTACCGTGTTGAGTAAAGAGCGCGTCTTTCCAGTGCGGGATGGATTCGGCGTGGACTGCAACCTGATACAAGGCCACCCCGGTGACCACCACGTTCAAGGCGAGATAAGCCGCAACCAGAATGACCGCGACGCCGATCGCTTCTTTGAAGCCTTTCAGGAAAATGGCACCCAGAATGGCAAGCAGAACCAGTGTTACGGTCATCTGGTTCTTCATCCAATCCGGCGTGAATGGGTTCTGGGTGAAGTGAGCTGCCGCGTCTGCCGCGGAGAGCGTCATGGTGATGATGAAATCTGTGGTGGCAAAGCCCAAGAGGCAGAGCACGAAGAGCTTTCCGGACCATTGCGGGAAGAGCTTTTCCAGCATGGCGATGCTTCCCTGCCCGTTTGGGCTTGCCGCGGCAACCCGCTTATATACGGGCAAGGCGGCAAAAAGTGTCACCAGCACCAGAATCAGGGTGGCGATCGGCGAAAGAATTCCAGCAGCCAGGAAGGCAATGCCCGGTTGATAGCCCAGGGTTGAAAAGTAATCGACGCCGGTAAGGCACATGACTCGCCACCAGGGATGCACCGGCTCCGCTTTGGAATGAACACCTTTCGGGAGACGGAGATCCGCGAGCAGCCAATCCGTGAACGCCATCTAGTAAAGCGTGCTGCCGGCACCCAGCGGACGCTGCCGGATCTCCATGCAACCTTTGCCCGTGGGCAGCACCTTGCCGGGATTCAGCAAGTGTGCGGGATCGAAGAGGTCTTTGAAATCCTGGATTGCACCCAGTGTATCCGGGGAAAAAAGGGAATCCATCATCTCGTTTTTTTCCATGCCCACGCCGTGCTCACCGGTGATGGATCCGCCGACATCGATGCAATGCTTCAGAATGAGTTCGCCGGCTTCGCGCGCCCGCGCAAGTTCGTCAGGCTTGCGTGCGTCGAACAGGATGATGGGATGCATGTTGCCATCGCCGGCGTGAAAAATATTGCCAATCACCAGCCCTGTCTGCTCCGCAATTTCACCGATGCGGCGCAGCGTACCGGCAATTTCCGAGCGGGGTACAACGCCATCCTGTACGTAATAGGTAGGGCTCACCCGTCCGACTGCACCGAAAGCGTTCTTTCGCCCCTTCCACAGCAGATCGCGCTCTTCCGGTGTTTTAGCAACCCGGAACTCGCGTGCGCCGCACGCTAAACAGACCTGGCGTATATCTTCGGCCTGCTGCTCCACCGCCTCGCGAAGGCCTTCCACTTCAACTAAGAGAACCGCGGCGGCATCGCGCGGGTAACCGGCGTGCGTGGCATCTTCCACCATGTTCATCATGCGGCTATCCAGCATTTCAATTGCGGCGGGAGTGATGGCGCGCGCGGTGATTTCGGCTACTGTGTTCGCAGCATCGTCCACCGAGTTGTAAATAGCCAGGGCCGTTTTCACCATCTCCATCTGGCGCATCAATCGCACGGTGATTCTGGTAACCAGGGCCATTGTGCCTTCTGAACCGGTCAGCAGCCCGGTCAGATCGTAACCCGGCATGTCCGGCGAGTTGCCTCCCGTTTCCATGATTGTGCCGTCGGGAAGAACGCATTGCAGGCCCAGCACATGGTTGGTAGTAACGCCGTAAGCAAGCGTATGCGGGCCGCCGGCATTTTCCGCCACGTTACCGCCAATGGTACAGGCGCGCTGGCTGGAAGGGTCTGGCGCAAAAAAGTATTTCTTACCTTGAACGGAAAGCGTGATATCCAGGTTGACCACACCGGGCTGTACCACGGCACGCTCATTTTCCAGATCGATCTCAAGAATGCGATTCATGCGGGCGAAGGCGACCATAATGCCGCCATTGCGGGGAATCGCGCCGCCACTAAGGCCGGTACCCGCGCCGCGGCCCACCATCGGGATACCGAACTCGTGCGAAATACGGGCAATCTCCGCTACGTCTTCGGTGGTGCGTGGAAATACGACCAGATCCGGCAGCACCTTATCGACGCCGCCATCGTACTCATAGAGTTTCAGATCCTGCGGGTTTTCGAGATATCCGCGGCTGCCTAGCAGAGTTACCAGACGCTTGCGCGCGGCAGCAGGCAATTCGCTGCGTTCGCATGGCAGCGCTTCAGCTTCAAAGGAGAGACTGGACATAGTTCACCATTTTATCGTCTGTCCAGTTTGCTTCGCCGATGATCTTGTTCACCACTTTCCCCTGTGTATCAATGATGTATGTTTCCGGAAACTGTAAGCTGCCATAATCGCCATTAATTTTCTGCTCTGGATCGCGGGCCGTCTGAAAGGAAAGGCGGAACCGGCTGACGAACTGCTTGTAGGCAGCTTCGTCTTTATCGACACTGATACCAAGGACAACCAAGCCCTTGTCGCGGAAGCGGGTCTGCAAAAGGTTCAGCGAAGGAATTTCCTGGACACAGGGCGCACACCAGGTGGCCCAAAAATTCACCACCAGTACCTTCCCGCCGAAGCTGGCCGGTGAAATGGTCTGGCCGCTATCAGAAGTAACGGAGAACGAGGGCGCGGAATCACCCACATTTACGGTGTGTTCATGAATTGTATTGTAAAGAATTGCGCTGAACCCAAGGAAAAGTATGGCGAGCAGAGCCTGAAGAATGCGATCGAGTTTCGAGTGGCTCATGTGCAGCGGATACTTTGAGTGTATCTTGAGCGGGCCCTTCCGCATCGAATAGAGGGCATGCTGATAACACGGAAAATAGAGTTTTCAGCATCTCATTTGTTGCGAATCCCGGAACTGAGCGATGCCGGCAATCTGGCTTTTTACGGCCCGGCTTCGAATCCGAACGGCCATGGCCACAATTACATAGTAGAAGTGACGGTTTCCGGCACGCCTGACCCCCTTACCGGTATGGTAATGGATTTAAAAGAGCTGAAGGACATTTTGAACCGCGAAGTTCTTGACCCCTTCGACCACAGATTTCTGAATCATGAAGTGCCCCCTTTCGACACTGTAATTCCAACGGCCGAAAACATCGCTATTGAGATCTGGAGGCGGCTTGCGCCTCAAGTGGACCGTGCAGAAGCGAAATTACATTCGGTCAGGCTTTGGGAGACTCCGGACCTGTACGTAGAATATTACGGGGAGATCCCCGCGTGATTGAAGTGACGCGCAAGTACGATTTTTCCGCTTCGCACAGGTTGCATTGTGCAGCGTTTACGGACGCGAAAAACAAAGAAGTGTTCGGCAAATGCAATAACCCGTTCGGACACGGTCACAACTACGAGCTATTCGTGACCGCACATGGGCCTGTGGATTCTCGTTCGGGGCGGGCCGTGGATCCGGCGGTGCTGGACAGGCTGGTTTCCGAATCTGTGCTGGCCGCATACCGGTACAAGAATATGAATTTGGATATTCCGGAATTTTTGGCAACGGTCCCCACCACTGAAAACGTGGCCACCGCAATTGCACAGCGCCTGAAAAACCATTGGGCGGAAGCGTTCCCATCTGGCGTACCAGTCTTGCGCAAAATTCGTATCCGGGAGACGGATCGCAATATCTTCGAGCTAATTTTATGAACAACAAGAAAGCGCAGATCCAGGTGATGAAGCCGCGTGAAGCGGAAGGGCTGATTGCTCCTCACGTACGGGAGATGCTCGGGCTGTTGGGAGAAGACCCTTCGCGCGATGGATTGGAACGCACTCCGGCGCGCGTTGAAAAAGCTATGCAGTTTTTGACCAGCGGCTACCGGGCGGATGTAAAGGCGCTGGTCAATGACGCAATCTATGAAGTGAAGTACGACGAAATGGTGATCGTCCGTGACATTGAATTCTTTAGCATGTGCGAGCACCATATGCTGCCTTTTTTTGGCAAGGTTCACGTTGCGTATTTAGCAAAAAATAAGGTAATTGGGCTGAGCAAAATTCCTCGCCTGGTAAATGTTTTTGCACGTCGTCTGCAGATTCAGGAGCGATTGACAAAACAGATCGCGGAATGCCTTCAGGAGTTGCTGGACCCGCAAGGCGTGGGAGTGATCTGCGAGGCCCAGCACTTCTGCATGATGATGCGCGGAGTGGAAAAGCAAGGTTCAAGCACGGTTACCAGTTCCATGCTTGGTGCCTTCCGGACCCAGAAAGAAACGCGGGACGAGTTACTAGCGCTGGTCAGAACATAATTAGTGTTTCAGTGGCAACGGTTAGGGCAAAACCGGCAATTGTTCCTTCCTTTGCGGGAACGCTAAACTAAAAAAGGTAGCTTCCACCCTCTCAACGCTTTGGACGAATTCATCAATATACGCGGAGCCCGCGTTCACAACCTGAAGAACATTTCTGTTTCCATCCCGCACAACCAGATCACGGTTGTAACCGGGGTTTCGGGTTCTGGAAAATCATCTCTGGCATTCGACACAATTTACGCGGAAGGGCAGCGGCGGTACGTGGAATCCATGTCGGCTTATGCGCGCCAGTTTTTAGAGCGCATGGAAAAACCTGATGTCGATGAGATTGACGGCATCGCGCCCGCCGTGGCGATCCGCCAGAAAAATTCAACTCGCAACCCGCGCTCCACCGTCGCGACTGCTACCGAGACGTACGATTTTCTTCGCCTGCTGTATGCCCGGATTGGCGTTACCTATTGCCCTGTGTGCGGAGAGCGGGTGGAGCGCGATACGGTAGACCGCGCAGCGGAGCGCATTCTCGCGCTGCCGGAGGGTAGCCGCTGGTACGTGCTCTTCCCCGTGCGCACCGAAACTGACCTGAAGGAACATTTGTTCGAGCTTCGTAAGCGCGGGTTCGCGCGGTTGTTCCAAGAGGGGCGCACGTTTGAGTTCTCGACGCCTGAATCGCTTCTGGAAATTGATTTCTCGCAGCCCGTGTATGTGTTGGCTGACCGGGTCTCCATCAATGACAAACTGCGCGAGCGGATTGTCGACACGATCGAGATCTGTTACCGCGAGGCTGCGGAAGCCATTCTGCTGGCACCGGACGGTTCCGCGCGCCACCGTTTTTCCGAACGCTTTACCTGCCCTTCCGCGCACATGGAGTTCCGAGAGCCGGAACCGAATCTGTTCAGTTTCAACAGCCCAGCCGGTGCCTGCCCGCGCTGTCAGGGCTTCGGCCAGACGATTGATTTCGATATGGAGCGCGTGATTCCGAACACGTCGCTAGCTCTTTCCGAAGGGGCGGTTGAGCCGTGGGACAAACCGAAGAGCCGCGAATGGTATCTTGCTTTTGCGCGGAAGAATGCTTCGCATGTTCGCTTGGATGTGCCTTTCTGTAACCTGAAGGAAGCCGAACGCGAGACCGTGTACCAGGGCGTGCGGGAATTCTTCGATTTCCAGGAAACAAAGAAATACAAGATGCACGTGCGCGTGATGCTCAGCAAGTATCGCGGCTATACGCAGTGCCCCGAGTGCCAAGGCCAACGCCTCCGCAAAGATGCGTTGTACGTGCGTGTGTGCGGCAAGACAATCGGCGCCGCCGTGAAGCTGAATATTGCGCAGGCGGCTGAGTTTTTCAACACACTCACTCTCACCCCAGAAGAGACCGGCATCGCTGAAAAGATTCTGGTGGAAATTCAGCAGCGCCTCCGCTTTCTGAATAACGTCGGTTTGGAATACCTGACACTGGACCGCCTGGCCTCGACGCTTTCCGGTGGGGAGGCGCAGCGGATTCAACTGGCAACCTCGCTCGGTTCGCGCCTGGTGGGCGCGTGTTATGTACTGGATGAGCCGTCTATTGGTCTGCACACGCGGGATACAGACCGCCTGGTGCGGATTCTAAAAGACCTGTGTGACTTGGGCAACACCATCGTAGTGGTGGAGCACGATCCGGAAGTTATGCGGGCAGCCGACCACATTCTAGATATGGGTCCCGGCGCTGGCGAACTCGGCGGGGAAGTGATTTTTGAGGGAACCTTTCAGGAATTGCTCGCGAGCGGCAATGGCTCCCTGACCGGCAGATATCTGAAAGGAGAGCTGCAGGTTTCCGCACCGCGCGAATTGCGTACTCCGGATAAGAATCGGATGCTTCGTTTCTTCGGTGCACGGCTGCACAACTTAAAAGGCGTCGACGTGGAGATCCCGCTCGGCCTGATGGTGGTGGTGACCGGCGTATCCGGCTCGGGAAAATCCACTTTAGTACATGACGTGATTTACCGTGCATTGCACAGGCCGCTGACGCCCATGGGCAGCAGCGAAGACGACGATCCCTCTGAACCGAAAAAACTGAACTGCACCCGCGTGGAGGGTGCAAGCCGCGTAGGTGAATTGGTGATGATCGATCAGACGCCCATTGGCCGCACGCCCCGTTCGAATCCGGTTACTTACATCAAAGCGTTCGACATGATCAGGCAGCTTTTCGCCTCAACGCGCGATGCGGAAAAGCGCGGCTACACCTCAGGCCACTTCTCCTTCAACATCCCCGGCGGGCGTTGCGAGGTGTGCCAGGGCGACGGTACGGTCACCGTCGAAATGCAATTCCTGGCCGATGTAGAACTGATCTGCGAAGAGTGCCGGGGCACTCGCTATAAAGCCACCATTCTTGAAATTAAATATAAAGACAAGAACATTCACGACGTGCTTGGCATGACCGTGCGTGAGGCCATCTCCTTTTTTAGCGACACACCGAAACTGGCGGCCAAGCTCAAGGTGTTAGATGACGTGGGACTGGGTTATCTCCGCCTGGGCCAATCCGCAACAACGCTTTCGGGCGGCGAGGCGCAACGCGTCAAGCTTGCCGGTCACTTGTCGCAAGCCAGTTCCCACGGCACGCTATATATCTGCGACGAACCCACTACCGGGCTTCACTTCGATGACATCGCCAAGCTGTTGACGGCCTTCGAGCGGCTGATCGATCAAGGCGGCAGCCTGCTGGTGATCGAGCACAACCTGGATGTGATCCGCGCCGCGGATTGGGTGATCGATATGGGTCCCGATGGCGGTGACGCGGGCGGCCGCGTGGTTGCGATAGGGACGCCGGATGACATCGCGCAAGTGGCGGAAAGCCACACCGGGCGATATCTGAGGCGTGATTCACTCGCTTTGTAGATTACTAAAATTCCGTCGGCAGTAAACTATAAATATATGTGGCCGGCTGCGTTCTTTCTTCTGCTGCAAGCCGCGGCGGACCCAATCGCCGGCCCCCTTGACGAAGGCCGCAAAGCTCTCGACGCGAACCAGTTCGACCGTGCCGCGGAACTGTTCACTCAGGCCACCCGGAAATACCCCGCCGATTATGCCGCGCACTTCCATCTTGGCCTTGCTTACAGCCTGAAGAACGATGATGCCCGCGCGATTCCCGAATATGCGAGGACTTTAGAACTCAAGCCCGGTCTTTACCAGGCTCAACTGAATCTGGGCATCTCTCTGCTGCGGGCGGGGCGCGCGGCGGAAGCCATTAAGCCGCTGGAAGCCGCCGCCGCACAGAAACCCAGGGAACTGCAACCGCGAATCAAACTAGCATCCGCTTATCTTGCGTCTCAGCGATATAGCGAAGCCCAGCAAGCCTACTCAGCCGCTGCTGAATCTGACCCTAAATCCGCCGACGCGGAACTTGGTCTCGCGAAATCGATAGCCGCGCAGGACCATCTGGATGCCGCTGCCCCCCACTTTCGCCGCGCTGCGGAACTCGATCCTAAATTTCGGGATGCACTGCTGGAACTGGCCGGGCTCTACGAAAAAGCAAAGCAGCCCTCCGAAGCGATTGCCATTTACGAACAGTTCCCTAGTGACGCGGCGGCGCAGGAACGGCTTGGTGAACTGCTGCTGGAATCGAAGCGGTTTGCGGATGCCATCCCGCGCCTGGAACAGGCGGTCGCGCAATCGCCTTCTTCCGCGAATCGGCTGGCGCTCGCGGCCGCCTATCGAATGAACAAGCAGCCTGCGAAAGAGTCTGACGTGTTAGCTAAAGCTGTCGCGGCTGACCCCTCGGATTACGATCTGCACATGGTCTACGGCCGTGCGCTTCGGGACCAGCGCAAGTTCCAGCCGGCAGGGCAGCAGTTTTTCGCGGCCGCTCAAAAACGTCCAGATTCAGTGGAGGCATGGAATGAAATGGCGGGAGTGCTGATTGTCGGCGAAGATTACGCTCACGGTCTGGCGGCTCTCGACAAGGTGAAGGCACTGGGGAAAGAATCTCCGGGCAATCAGTTTCTGCGCGCCATTACCCTTGACAGGCTGAAGCAATTGAAGCCCGCGCTCGAAAGCTATGAGCAGTTTCTTGCCTCTGACGGGGGTAAGAATCCGGACCAGGAATTCGAGGCTAGACAGCGCGCTCGCATCATCAGACTGGAGCTAAGCAAGAAATGAAAACCGCTATCCTCAGCTTACTGGCAGTGTACAGCGCCATGGCGGGCTTACCGGAGGTGAGATCGGAACCGAATCCCGAACGACGCGCCAAACTGGCTTTAGAGAATGCGGACGCTGCGCTTACCGCGGCCCGTGACGCTTATGCGAAACAGGATAATTCACTAACGGCTACCAGCCTGAAGGAGTTGGAAGATTCCGTGGAACTAGCCAGACAGTCGCTTGAGGAAACAGGGAAAGATCCACGCCGCCGGCCCAAGGCTTTCAAATATGGCGAGAGCCATACGCGCGAACTCATGCGCCGCATGGATTCGCTTGAAAATGCGATGGACATTGACGATCGCAAACTGCTGGAATCCGCAAAGAATAAATTACGCGAAGTGAATGAGGCGTGGCTGCTAGGCATTATGACGGGCCACAAAAGGGGTGAGCAATGAAGCGATTGGTAGTAGCCGCGTTTTTACTGTGCTCTTCCGCATGGGGTCAACGCGATTTTTTAACCAGCGATGAAACCGATCAAGTGCGCGAGATCCAGGAACCGAATGAACGGCTGAAACTCTACCTCAGTTTTGCGCAACAGAGGCTCGATCAGGTGAAGACGCTTCTGGCAAAAGAGAAGCCCGGGCGGAGCGCGCTGATCCACGACTTGCTGGAGGATTATTCGAAGATTCTCGATTCCATTGATACCGTTTCCGATGACGCACTGAAAAGAAAGGTCAACATCGATCTGGGAAATACCGCAGTCGCGCTGGGTGAGAAGGATCTGCTGAAAGCACTCCAAACAATGGAGACATCAAACCCAAAAGATAAGCCGCGCTATGAGTTCGCTTTGAAGCAGGCCATCGACGGCACCAAAGACAGCATGGAGTTAGCGAGCCAGGATCTAAGCAAGCGCTCGACGGAAGTGCTTGCAAAGGACGATCAGGAAAAGAAAGAGCGCGAAGGATCGATGCAGCCTCGCGATCGGGCGGAGAAAAAAGCGCTGGCGCAGAAAGAGGAAGATACTAACTCGCGTAAAAGAAAAGCACCTAGCCTCATGAAAAAAGGCGAGGACCCTCTTCCGAAATAGGAAAGAAGGTGCCCGCCATTGTTTTTGTTAAAGGCAGACTAAAACGAGAAACGGAGCTGGAAATCCAAGCGCCGGTTATTGGTTGCGCCGCCAGGAGGCCCGAACCCTCCAGTCGCCAGCGAGTTCGAACGGCCGAAATACGGCGACGTCAAGTTGCCGGAATAATCGCCTTCGTTCACGTGATTCATCAGATTGCGAGCGTTTGCTGAAAGAGTCAGGTTGAAGCGCTGGTTCGTGCCACCACCGCCACCCATACCACCCATACCGCCGAAGCCGCCGCCAGGTCCTCCGCGTCCGCCATGCCCGCCGCCACCTCCACCGCCGCCTCCAGCGCCGCCGCCATTCGCATTGCCGGTCTTTTCACCGAAGCCCCAGGTTTTTGAAAGGCGAAGGTTGATTGTGAATGAGCCGGGGCCGTTCCCAAAATTGCGCGGGATAAGAACATCACCAAGCGCCGGATTCAGATTAAAGTTGCCGAAACGTGTGCATTTCACATTCAGAAGGTTGCCTCCGCACGCAGACGCAGATGCGAATGACGGGCGATCTGTATATTGCAGATCGCCATTGTTATCGGTACCGGTTGTGATGTTGAAGGGCCTGCCTGTGTTCGCAATCACAAACGGGCTCAACCGGATCGCATATTTCGTCTGGTAAGATCCGCCTAGAACGAAACGATGTCTGGTATCGAGCGCCGAACGGCCGTATTCTTCGTTCAAGTTGTACCCGTCAGCGGGGAAAGAGTTCACGCCATCGGTATTGCTCTTGGCATGATTCAACACGTAATACGTAAATATGGAGGTATTGCTATTCAGCCGTGAATTCACGTTCACAATGAACTGATTCTGGTTCTGCGTTCCGGTGGATTCATAGTTATAGATGTTTCCGGAATTGAACCCGAAGGGGTAAGCACCGGTGCCAGTCACGGGCTGCCCCGTCTGCGTATCGAACTGAACGGTACCCGGAAAAGGGGCATTAATGTTACGGCTCCTCAGCACATGGGTAGTGTGTGAATTGGTGTATGTAATTGCCAGAGTGGTATTACGGGGAAGCTGGCGTTCGACACCGATTGCGCTCTGGATTGTGTAAGGCGCGCGCAGACTATTATCGATCTGGCGGCGGGTTTGCGATAGCTGCTGCAACTGCGAAAGGGAAGGAATATTAGGAAAGAACGTCGGATTGTTGATGATGTAATTCTGCTGGTTCACGCCGTTGTAGCGGATACTTTGCAGAACATTTCCTTCCTGGAACCGATCGTAGAACACGCCGCTCCCGCCCCGGATCACCGTCTTCGAGCGACCGGTTTTCCCTGCTCCCGGCGACCACGCAAACCCAAACCGGGGTGCCACGTCGCGCGGATCGCTGATATTGGTTTGCGTTTCGTAACGCAACCCCAGACTGAGAGTCAGGTTCGGCCGAATGCGCCAGTCATCCAGAAAAAAGATTCCGATATCGGTCTGGTTCAAGCCAACGTAGGGGTTGCCCGCCGCGATTGAAAACTGCGAAGCCCCGCAACCCAGCTGGCTACCCGGAACATAGCATTGAGAACCGAACAAAAGCGTTCTGCGGTACCGTTCGATAGAGGAAAGACGAACCGGGTCGCCACTCAATACGTTATTGTTTGCGTCCAGCGCGGCACCCACGCCGCTTGCGAACTGGAACGTTCCGCCGAAATTATTCGGCGAGAAATCGTCCGTCATGATCGTGCGGATTCGGATTCCGAATTTCAGCGAATGCGCTCCCTGCGCGATGGATGTATAGTTCTGCAACTCAAACCGCTTCTGTAAATCGTAAGCGCGCCCCACTTGGCTGCCACCGCCATTGAATGCCTGCAGCACGTTGATGGAAGGCAGAGTGTTGTCGCCGTTCGAAGTTGCGGTCTCGTTTAAAAATTGGAACCGCGTTTCGTTGACAGTCTTTGCACCCAGCACGGCGGTTTCCGTAATCTGCGCGCGATGCTCAGTGGATAAGGAGTTGTAGCCCTGTGAGGCCAATGTGAAATTCCCGATGCCGGCCAGAGTCTGCTTCTGCTGTTCGAAGGAGTAGCGCATGACCAGAGTATTGTTTGAGTTGATCTGGTAATCGATCCGGGGGCTGAACTCCGTGCGGTGGTTTGGAGTTGAAACCGCGGTGCTGTATTGAAACGGCACCAGATCGGTACCAATCCGCGACGCGTTGATAATCGCGTTGTCCTGGATGTTCCGGCGCTGTAGATCGACGAAGAAAGAAGCTTTTTTACCGAGTGATCCGCCCACGTTGCCTTCATAGATCCGAGACGAAAATACCGGAGAAAGATTGTTGTTCACTTGCGTCCCGGGGTTGAGCCCATTCCCAAGGGACGTCGGCTGCGCGGAAGAAACAAGATAGGGGTTCCGGGAGTTGAATACGGAATCGCTATCATTAAACTGAACGGAACCGCGCAATTTGTCGGTGCCGGGTTTGGTCAGGATCTCAATGCGCCCAAAACCCAGACGGTCATATTCCGCCGAGAATGGATTCTGATTTATGCGAATTTCGCGGATGGACGACTTTGGCGGAAGATTGCCGCCGGTAAACCCATCAATGTAAATCTGGCCCCCGTTCGGGCCCGCGCTGGGACCGGCAAGCGCCTGCAAGTCTGCGGCAAGATCGTCCGGATCATCGGGCAATGCCTCCAAATCTGAACCCTTCAGTACCAACTGGCCCGCGTTTGCCACGGGGTCAGTACTAACAGTACCCACTGCATCGGAAGTAACTGTCACCTCCTGCTTTGAAGTCTGCAACTCCAAGGGAAATTGTAAGGACTGCGTGCGTCCAGCGGAAACCGCAATCGCTTTCGACGCATAACTGGCGAATCCAAACTTTGAGATCTGGACCGTGTACCCACCGGGCACAAGAGCGGGAGCTGTAAACGTACCGGTTTCATCGGTTGAAAAAGCCTTAGTGAAGCCTTTGCCCGTGACCGTTGCGGTGGCGCCCGGAATGGCAGACCCGGAAACATCGGTCACCTGTCCTTTAATGACGCCGAATGTTTGCGCGCCTGCGGGAAGCGCGGAAAGAGCCAGCGCAAAAATAGACGTATAGAGACACTTCGGATATCGAGACATAGATTGTTTTGCCTGCGTACAGATTCCCCGCCCTATTGCGGGATGGACATTTCAAAATTCCAAGAAGTATTCGGACCGGCAGCTTGGCCGGCTTTGGTGGGAGCGGTCAAGAGCGGCTCCACCCCCGCAACCAGTGAAATGGCGCTTACCATTCCGTCTTTCATGCCAGAACTGGACACCATGATGGCGTCACCCGGCTTTAATTCAGCAAGGGTGATGGTTGGCATACGTTCCATCATCTTGCTTGGATCCATGCGCCGCCCGCCCATTCCGCCCGCCATTCCATCCGCGCCGTCCGGACGCCCCTGGCGCATTCCGCCTGGACCCCCACTATTTTGACCAGCACTATTCGGTGCAGTTGCACCCATCGCGCCGCCGGCCGCACCACTACCCAGTGCACCACCAGGACCTGCAGGTCCGCCTGGCATGCGACCGCCACTCTGGGCCATTACCATCATTTGCGCCATCATCGGAGACAATTTTTTCAGCGAAGTAGCGCTGTCAACCTTTACGGTGACCGGCTTTTTAGTTGCCAAGTCCGTCATTTTGACGGTTCCGGTCGCCGTATCGATAGCAAGGATAGTGCCCGCCTGCCGGATGAAAGTGCCATATACAATTTCTTCCGGCTTCACGCGCGTGCCGTCTTCGTTTTTGGTTCCCATCACGCGAATCGTATCGCCAGCCTTGATTTCGGCCACCGAACTTGCTGTACTGTCGCTAAATTTCACTGAATTCGGGGCATAGCGGCGCACACTTACCTTGTCGGCAGGTTCCACCACAATCTGTTTAGCGTCCGCACCCTGTGTCTTTAAAGTCACTTCGCTGGTCGCCGCGTTCACCACCGTCACTGTCCCTGTAATCCCGCGGGTCTGCCACTCTGCCTGGCCGCGTTCCTGATGCTGCGCGATAGCGGCTTTGGTCATCACCACGACCGTAGTTGCAGGTGAAACAGAGCCATCTTCTAATTTCCTGACGCGCGCAAGTACCCGATCGCCCACGCCAATTTCAGCAAACTGAATATCGGTCGCCTTTTTCAGATCTTTCTCACCTGGTGCCACTTTCATAAAGTGGGTTTTGCCATCCAGAACCACGTCAGACGGGGTGCCGGAATCAGGCTTTAGAGTGATCTGCTTTCCATTCGGCCCAATTGCCGTGACCTCGCCCAGCAGACTGCTGAAGGGCGAAGCTTTGGCGGCAACTTTCGGTGCCGCGGCCTCTTGAGCAAATGCTACATTTCCCCCCCCCACAAAGCCAGCAACTAACGCGATCACGCTAAAAACAAGGAACTTCCACATTTCATAAAGTATGGCGCGATTAAAAACCGAAAGGTAACAGGAGGTTGCGTAAACCATTTGTAAATAAGCCCTAAAGTAGTTCGTAATATAATGCCGATAACAAGCCTGAGTGATCTCTTTTTAACAATTCCTTACACGTCCGGAGTCCGATCATGAAGAGTTCCTGGCGGCGCACGCACGCATGATTTCGCTGGTGCTGGATGGAATTGTTGTCCACGCCATTCGAGGCTCGACCGCCGATTTCGGCAACGCTCAGGCGGTCGAACTTCACAAAATTACCTCCATGCTGGCCAGTGCCATCGCGAATCTCTCCGTCGCCGGCAGCCCAATGTCAGCCGGTTCCAAGTTATTGAACGGCGGCTGAAACAAGGCACTGCCATCGATGACGTCCGCACCGGGCTGAAATCCTACCCCTGCGCCGAAATGGTCGTCGCTACCGCAGCCAGCGGCGTCAGCCCATGTTTGCAGCGCCATGTTTGGAGCGCTCTTGATCATTGACCATTTTCACGCTCTGAATACAAGGTTCTGCAGTACCGTGGCGATCAGATTATCACGTTGTTTACGCAACATTTAACCCACGCACTTGCGTCCGGAAGACTCCGTATTCCAGTGGAGCGGGCCTGCATTTCTGGTGTTGCTGCAACGCGACCAACCGCTTGAAAGAGTCCAGCGGCAGCTTGCACCAATCGCCAACGCGCGTTTGAAGAAGATTGTGGAAATTAAAGACCGTACCGTGCTGCTGCCCCTGAACTTTTCCTGGACCGTCATGCCAACTCCTCTGCCGGGGAAAGCCTCGCTCGCAATCGATAAGTTCGATGCTTTTGTTTCAAGCATAGTCGCCGTCGAAGCATGCCGCCTTAGAGTTTCCTCGAGATCTTTTCCGTGATCAGCGTCAGCAATTCGGCCTCTCGCTCGATCTCTATGGAAATTCGAAGCGAAAAAAGCCGAACCGGCTGAATCGCCTCTACCGTCAGTTCACAAAGATTCATGGAGTCCTTCTCTGTCGTGAGGAACGCCTGCACCCCTAACGAACGCCCGATCTGGCCCAGGCGGCGCACTTCCCGAGGCGTATACAAATGGTGGTCCCCATATTCCAGACACTCCAGAGGATGGATTCCAAGCCCTTTTAACGTTCTCCAGAAAGATTGCGGGTTTCCCAAACCGCAAAACGCCAGCACTCGATCAAACGGCAGTTCGCCGGGGCGGAATCGCTCCGAACCGTCCAATGCAACCCACTCTTCAGGAACCACACGGGAACGAAAAACCGGAGCTTCGGGGTTCCGCGTTTTTAATTGAGCCTCAATGGATACGGTATCCATGCCTTCATCGGCTCTGGTGATCAAAAACGCTGAAGCGCGCCGCAACTCCGAAAGAGGTTCACGCAAGCGCCCCAGCGGCATAACCTCGAATCCTCCAAAGGGTGAAAGAGCATCGATAAGTACCAAATCAAAATCCCGCGCCAACCGCACGTGCTGAAAACCGTCGTCCAGAATGAGGACATCCGCCAAGCCTTGGCGTTCCAGTTCGCGCCCGGCCGCTACGCGGTCCGCGCCCACGCCTAAGGCCAACACTCCTGACCGGAGCAGGATCTGCGCCTCATCCCCCGTGCTGGACCGGGAAGCTTCCTGCCCGGCTGGAACCACTAGCATTCCGTAAGGCGAAGCGCGTCCGTAACCCCGCGTCAGAACACCGGGTTTACTCCCTTGCGAGGCCAACCAACGCGCCAGGTGTAAAACGACTGGCGTTTTGCCCGTACCGCCAACAGTGATGTTGCCGACGCTAATCACCGGAAGCCGCAATTCCCGCTGCCCCGCCAACGCGCGGACCCGCTTGCGGGTGCCGCCCCACTCCCAAACCTTCGCCAAGGGCTTAAGTATCAGGCGGGCGGGCAGATTTCGCGTGGATCGGGAAACCGCTTCCGCGTAAAGTTTCCGAATTTTCACTGCGGCAATTTCGGTTGCCCCGCCGTTGCGCAAGGCGCAAGCCCGGGCCCGTTCCCCCATCGCTTCGTCGACAAAGGGCTCCAGCCCAGCCGCATTCTCTATTTCGTGAAACGCATCCGCCGCCCGAAACTCCTCCGCAATCTCCCGAAAGTTTTCCATGTGCGGCCCTACCGTAATGCTCTTTGCAAACCAGGCTGGCTCCAGCACATTATGGCCTCCGCGCCTTGCCAGCGAGCCCCCCACAAATACCGCTTCGCCCAAGCTAAACAGGCCGGCGAGTTCGCCCACCGTATCCAGCAACAAAACATCCCCCACGGTGCCTTCGTTCAGTTCGGTTCGCAAGGTATACCGCAGGCCCGCAGCCGCCAGTTTTCGAGCCACCTCGCGAAACCGCTCCGGCTTTCGCGGTGCCAGCACCAGCTTCCAGCCGCGCAATTTTCGAAACGAAGCGATCACCGCGTCCTCTTCCGCCAGTTCCCCATCATCCGATGTACTGGCGGCTATCCAGATCTTTGCGTCCGCCAAAAACCTGGCTACGGGAGACCCTGGCGAAACAGGTACCGGGTTCATGTCGTACTTCAAATTGCCGCCGGCGATTACATTTTCAGCAGGCGCTCCCGCGCGTAAAAAGCGAGTCCGCATATTTTCGCTCTGCGCGAGCACCAGATTTACTTCCCGAAGCGCGGCGCGGAAGAACCAGTTGAACCGCGCATACCGCGCGGCTGCTTTGTCAGAAATTCTTCCGTTCACCAGAACAACCGCAGCGCCAGTGCGCCGGGTCTCACGAAACAGGTTTGGCCAGATCTCTGTTTCCGCCACCACCAGCACCGAAGGGCGAAGTCGCCGCAGCACGCGCCGTACCGGCCCCACATAATCGATAGGCACGAAGAACACGCCGGCGGTGACGTCGCTGAACTTTTCCCGCGCCGCCGCATAGCCGCTGAGCGTTGTGGAAGAAACGAATACCGGCACCTGTGGCAACAATTCGCGCGTTCGCCGCACCAGTGGTGCAATTGCCAAAACCTCCCCCACTGAAACGGCATGAAACCAGATGGACCCCGCCACGGTCTGCTGATATTCACGGGGCAGGAACCCCAGCCGTTGCTTAGCCGTCCCCCAATAACGCCGGTTGCGCGCCGTGCGGATGAGAAAGTAGAGAAGGAGGACCGGGAACAATACCCCAAGCAGCACCCGGTACGCGAAATAGATGGCTTTTGATCCCAAACCGCTGATTCTTCTGCTGAGTATAGCCGCCTTTGCCGGGGCCGAAGATCACCCCCGCTTCGACCCGCCCCCGCCAGAGCAGTTTCCGAACCATCAAACCGTCAGCCAGATTGTAGCGGCTGCCGAGGCGTTCGAAACCGACGAGCAGGCGCGCCCCGCGTTCGGTAAGCTGAATCCCTACAAGTTTGGAGCACTTCCGGTTCTGGTCGTCATTCGAAATGACAGCAAAACGGCAGTATCTCTTGCCAGCATGCGTGCCGAATACATCGGGCCCGATCACCAGAAGATCAGCGATACACCTGCCAGCGAACTCCGTTTTCTGCAGGGCGCGCGCGCTCCGAATTCATCCGGCATTCCGCGCATGAAGAAAACAAAGCAGCCGCTAGCTGCCTGGGAGATTGAAGGCCGCGCATTCGCCGCCCGAATCTTGCCACCGGGAGCTTCCGCGAGCGGCTTCTTCTATTTTCAGACAGGCCACCGCAGCGGCGCTTCACTGATATTGAACGGCTTGCGCAATGCACAGACCGGCGAAGAACTCTTCTTCTTCGAACTCCCGCTAGCGAACGTCCGTTAAAAAATGAACTTGAAGCCGATCTGAATCAGCCGCTGATCGAGCGCGGTGGTATGCGCCTGGGTAGCAGGAGTGAGAATCGCGCCCGTCGCGTCAACTGAGGCCGTGGAGGTAATCCCGGTGATGTTGTCGTGGTTCAGAACGTTGGTCGATTCCGCAAAGGCCTCTAACCGCGCCCGCTCTCTGAAGCCGAAACTCCGGCTAAACCGCAGGTTCCATTCGTAAACCGCCGGAGCCCGCAGCGTATTGCGGCCCACAAAGAGAGGGCGTTGAAATGCCGCTCCTGCGGAACCGTCACCGTTCAGGTTCCGGTTGCTGCCCAGGTTAAACACGTCGCCGCTCTGCATTGTCAAGATGCTGCTGAGCCGGAATCCCTTCCACTCCTGCACCACGTTGCCATTGAAGGCATGCCGCCGATCTGTAAGCGAATTGCCGCGATCGCGCCTGCGGTTCAATGGGTCAGAAAGAAAGAATGCGCCGCTATCGATATTGTTCTGCTCTGGAGCATCATCCAGAGCATGGGACCAGGTGTACGTCCCGTTGAACTCAAGTCCATGCGAAATACGGTGAGTCAGCGATATGCTGGCGCCGTTGTAGAGCGAATCGCCCACGGATTCGGCCGAGATAATGTTGTTGAACGCCGGGAACACCCGGCCGGACCCAAATATAGGGCGGCCATCGGCCAGGAACTGCCCGGAAGAAATCAGGTTAATATTCCGGTAAACCGGCAGACCCACGCCATGTGTGAACAAATAAGTCGCGCTCACCGCTGTATTCGTTGTAATTTCCCGTGCGATCGTGAAATTCGCATTGTAGGAATAAAGGGTCCGGAAATCCCGCGCAACGGTTGTGATGTCCTGCGTCGGCAATGAGAAGCCTTGCGGGGCCGCACTAAAGATGGTCGGATACGACGGC
>JAYTGM010000373.1:0-4328 GCA_043733425.1 Terriglobia bacterium | reverse complement strand
ATCTCTGTCAATTTCGATTGCAAACGCATCTCACGCCGAAAAAGGCTAACCTGCCGCGCGCTGCGGGCTTGGCGGGAGCGCTCGGCCGGAGGAGATTGGCTAAGCATCCAGGGAAGTGCCAGCCAGGCGGCGTAGCATGCAGTCGCGGCAAGCATGAATGTAATCAACACCGCGAGCAACTGCCCGCGCCCAGCGGCGATGACCAGGTGAGAAGGCAGAGGTGGAACCGTTTGCAGAAAAACCCACCAAAGGCCTCCCGCCGCCGCGGTGCCCAGCCAGATCAGACGGACCGGGAGAATGGCTTTCGCCGTTCGGGATAAATCCGACAAGGCTAAGCCGGCGGCAAAGACAGCCCCCGTTAGCAACAGATAAGCTGTCGCTGCGAAAGCAGGACGAGGCAGTGCCAGCACTGGCCAAATTCCGGCGGCCCAGACCAAAACAAAAACCCACGAAACCGGCGGAATAAATCGGGATAGCACCCTCATGCCGAACCGGTGCATGCCAGCAAGGGGGAAACGAGCCAGTTCGCGCTCGCCCAGAGCAAGCTTGCCTGCATCCCACCCCGGCTGCAATAACATCAGCAATATGCCAGCTACAAGCAATTCCAGAAGTGACGCATTACCTGCCTTCGCTTGTTTCACGGCGTCCTGCAAGAACGTCAGATAGCGGGCAAAACCGGCGGCGGCCAACAGCCCCAATACCAGCAGGTTTGTCTTTGCGGCAGTGCCTCCGCGCAAAATTCGCCGCCAGTACGCAAGCCACTGCCACTGCAACAACCATCTCAGGTCATGCATCAGCCAAGCCAGTCCCACTCACCCATCTCGGGCCGGCCTATATGTTCAAAGTAGTAGTCTTCAATCGTTCGGCCTTCACCCGCTAAATCCGCCATATCCTTGCGGCACACAATCCGGCCTTCCTTAATAATGGCGAAGCTGTGCACCAGTTGCTGCGCAATTTCAAGAATGTGCGAAGTCAAAAAGATAGTCACGCCGCGTGAGGCCAATAACGTGAGCAGATCTTTGATGCTGCGCCCGGATGCAGGGTCAATTCCTTCAAACGGCTCATCGAGAAACAACACGCGCGGGTTATGCAGCATAGCCATCGCCAGCGAGCATTTCTTTGCCATTCCATAGGAGGCCTGATCGGAATAAGTATCGCGCACGTCCCAAAGATCGAGCGCGGTCAGCAACTGCTCCGCGCGGCTTTCAGTCTGCTCTTCCGTTAAACCGTACAGCGGGCCGCTCAGCCGCAGATGTTCTAGCAAGGTCAGGGAATGAAATAGCGCATTGCCCTCTGGAAGCACGCCAATCGCGCGGCGCGAATTTGGGTCTGAGGGGTTCGGTGCCAGTCCTGCCACCGAAATTTCGCCTGCTGTCGGTTGCAATAAGCCCGTAAGCATCTTGACGGTTGTCGATTTGCCGGAGCCATTCGGACCCAGGAACCCGAAAATGATTCCCTTCGGAACTTCCAGAGTTACATCGCGCACCGCGGTGAAATCTCCGAATCGCTTCACCATGCCGCGCGCCTGAATTTCAAATTGTAGAGGAGGAGTCACGATCGGGAAAGAAACATCTGAACCAACAACAGAATCGCAATACCCACAACCGAGGTAATGATCTTCATCACAGTCCAGCTCTTCAGGGTCTGAGGCACGGTCAGCCCCAAGTATTGATTCACCAGCCAGAAACCCGCGTCGTTCACATGAGAGAGCATAGTGCCGCCACAGCAGACAGCCAGATAAATCATCTCGGGCCGGTAGCCGGGTATGCCCTTGACCAGCGGCGCCACAATTCCGGCGGCGGTGATAATGGCAACCGTGGCTGACCCCTGTGCGGCACGCATCGCGGCTGCAATCAGATAAGCCAGAAAAATAGGCGAAACGTTCGTTGCGGCAAGCAACTTACCGGCATAAGCACCCGCGCCGGTATCTACAATGACCTGTTTAAACGCTCCCCCTCCGCCCATGATCAGCAGCAGTGAACCTACGGGGCCGAAGGAGGCAAGCGCCAGCTTTCCCAGCTCATCGCGATTCAGGCCGCGCCGCACGCCGAAGAAATACATACAAGCCAAAGCGGTCACAGTCAGCGCGGTAAAGGGATGCCCCAGGAACAACAACGTCGGATTTTTAGGTCCTGCAATTGTTGAGGCAACAATTAACAACACAGGCAACACAAGGAGCACGATCACTAACCCAACGTGCGGCGGACGGTGAGACGATGTCACCTGTTCGCTTTCCAGCTTGCGCGCAATCTCAGGCACGGGAACGAAAATCCGGTTAGCGATCCAGCGGCCATAGAACAGCCCGCCAGCCAGAGTCATGGGTATAGAAAGCAAGCTGCCCCAAACGATAGTGGCCCCCAGGTCCGCGCCTAAGAGCTGAGCCGCAGCAGCAGGGGCGGGGTGCGGTGGAACAAGTGAATGCAACACGGTGAGCGGCGCGGCCATCGCCATTCCATACAACAGAATGGACTTCTTCGATTCTTTCGCCAGACTCCAAACAAGCGGAACCAGAATGATGAAGCCAACTTCAAAAAAGATCGGGATTCCCACCAGAAACGATGCCACCAGCAGTGCCCACACCGCGTTTTCGCGACCAAACACTTTCAGCAGCCAGTCAGCCAGAACATGGCCGCCGCCGGATTGTTCCAGGTAAGCGCCAATCATGGCCCCCAGACCCAGCACCACGGCAATAAAGCCAAGCGCTTCACCAACGCCGGTCTGGATGGATTTCAGCAGTGCCGCCGGTGTTAGTCCACAAGCCACCCCAAGCGCCATGCTGGTCAGCAATAACGCGATGAAGGCATGCAGCCGAACCGTCAGTATCAGCACCAGCAGCAGCGCAATGGAGCCGAAGGTGAGCAGTAATAAGAGAGGGCCGGTTACTGTAGCGTGCGGAATTGTATGGTTCCTTTTCGTTCCCACGCCGCAAGTACCGCGCCATTAGGAACAGAAGTAAGGGTAACAAACGCTCCGTCAGAATCGAGCAGCACTGGTTCAGCATGCCCCGGAAGGCTGGCGAACAATCCTTGCGGAGAGTTCCACGCCGTATACATGCCGGCCTTGCCATTCGCAATCGCGGGGTTCTTCCCTTCATGCAGCAGCGTTTCTTTTCCGCCCAAGGGAGCAAGATAGATACTCTTTTCGCGCCGCCATACAGTGACCCAGGCACCATCTGAATTTTGAGCGATTCCTCCGCCATCCATTGGGCAGGCGTTTAGCGCCCAACTGATCTCGCCCAACTTGGCTGGTGTGCCAAAGGTATGCCCGCCATCGCGCGATTCAATCAGGTACAGATCCCGATTGCCCGAAAGTTCATTGCGCCACATCACCGCCAGCGTGCCCTGAGGCGTGAACACCGCAGTCGGATGGCAGCACTGGCAGATGCTTCCCGAAGGCGACTTGTAAACGGCAAAATTCTTTGACCACGTAAGTCCCGCGTCAGAGGAGTACGCTCCCCACAACTCCGTTCCTGGCATCCCCGGCTTCAGATTACGCAGATCAAGCCACGCGGCAAAAAGCATTCCCCTCGGGCCTGCGGCCATGGTGTGGAGACCTTCCCGCGCTGCCCCGGGCTGATCGGTGATGGTGGCGCCACGGTGCCAGGTCTTCCCCTTATCCGTGGATCGCCAGGAGAGCAGGTCTCCGTCCGCACCCTTGCCATTTTTTCCCGCGATTGCGGAAATGATAATGGCTCCCGATGCAATTGCCACCCGCGGCCCGCGATGATTTCCAAGCGAGAGCGCGCCGGGTTCGTCTACTTTGACCGGCTCGCTCCAGGTCTTACCGGAATCGCTGGAACTCTCAAAATAAATCGCGCGGTCGGAACCGAATGTCAGTGCGGCCAGTTCAGTGAAAGCCGCTAATTGGGGCTGTCGAAAGTTGTTATTCCCGCCAGGAGTAACACTAGCGGCCAGCAGGAGTGTCAGCCAGAACATCTGCCTATCATTTCACAAACACAACGGCCGGCTAAGCACGCCGCCTCAGCCGCATGGCAAGGTAAACCACCACTAGTAAATTGATGATGAGCACTGCCACTTTGGCGGGCGTTCCATGCTTGGCAAGCTCGTAAATTTCAAGCGGAATCAGCAACCCCGTCGTAATCACAGTGAAGTATTCCGCCCAATGTTTCCGCCGCAGCAACCCAATTCCTTCTGTCAGCAAAAACGCGGCGTAAATGAACGTTCCCACACTAAATTCGCGCAAATGCTTGGGGCTGATATTAGTGGCGCGCGTGATGGCCTGATGGACATAATGGTTCTCAGGGTCCACGCGAAACATCTCCACCCAGTGGTTCACCGTTTGTGCCACATCGCGGTGCAGCAGGTGGT